>JAUIKU010000156.1 GCA_030430675.1 Bacteroidia bacterium
CTATTGGCCCCCCAGCGTACATTTTGGGAAAATGGCCTCGGGACAGGCAATCTTAAGCAGGTTTCCGGTAATTAACAGTCAACGGAAGGTACTTTCCGGACCGGAATCAGCGCCCTTCTACTATCGAGCTTTCTATCTGGACAGGCTTATACAGCAGGTGGAACTGGATATTGAAGGCAGCAGGTTAATAGTGCTGAATGTGCATCTGGAGGCGTTCGATCAGCAGACCCGGGAAACCCAGGCCAGGGAAGTACTAAGTATGGTGGATCAGTATGTGGACCGATACCCATTGATCCTGATAGGAGATTTCAATGCGCGTCCACCTTTTGCTTCGCAACTTAATTCAGGAGAAAAGACGATTTCTATGTTTCTGGAGCACCCGGCGCTGGCTTCAGCCATCGATGAAACACACTACCTGGAGAATGAAAAGCAGCACTTTACCTTCGATACTACCAATCCAGTAGAAAAACTCGATTATATTTTTTACACCCGCGCCACCATCACCCCCATAGAAGTAGCTACAGTGAGCCAGGCCGGTGAGATCTCTGATCATTATCCCGTGTATATGAGTTTCAAAATTCTGAGTAACTAATGTTTGATCACTTCCACGTCCGGAATACGCTGGATGATATAATCCGGTATCGCAAAGGGGAAGTGAAGTTAGGAGAACGGTTCAGATTCCTGGAAAACCACGGCCTGAGTGTCCTAGGGAAAAGTAAAAATGCCCATCTGAGGTTTGCCCTGATAGGAATACCGGAAAGCATTGGCATTCTGGCCAATCATGGGAGTGGTGGGGCGGAAAATTCCTGGCAGGAATTTCTATTTCAAATAGTGAATCAACAGAGCAACCGGTTTATGGAGGGGTCGGAAATTCTATGTTTGGGGCAGGTAGAAACCAAGGACCTGCAAAAAAGGGCCTATGAGTTGAATTCAAAAGATGGACAGTTCTATACCAAGTTACGCTCTATTTGTCAGGAACTGGATCAAAGAGTTATTCCCGTTATTGAATATGTAACCAGGGCCGGTTTGGTTCCGGTGGTGATTGGGGGTGGGCATAACAATGCTTTTCCCATAATCAAAGGGGTGTGTCAGGGGCTGGAACTGGCTTCAGGAATGAGCTGCCTTAATCTGGATGCCCACGGGGATTTCAGGCCCCTGGAGGGACGTCACAGTGGCAATGGCTTTAGCTATGCCTTCTATCAGAACTACCTGCGACAGTACTATGTTCTTGGATTACAGGAGCAGTCCAACAGCGAGGCCATGTTGAAAAACATGGACCTGGAGGACAGGGTGTCTTACCAGTTATTCCAGCCAGGTGAGGATCCGGAAATTTTATCCGCCATTAGTTTCCTAAAGAACAGCGACGAAACACCAATTGGACTGGAAGTGGATCTGGATGCTTTGGCAGGTGTCCCAGCCAGTGCTTATGCCGTAAACGGCTATAGTATCGAACAGGTAATTAATCTGATAAGAAATGTCAATCAACAAATTAAACCCGCTTACCTGCACTTAGCGGAAGCCCAGGTAAGAAGTTCCTCTGATGATGCCAGGATCGTTGGCAAGACCCTTTGTACACTGGTTATGGAGTTCATAAAGTCCTATCCCCGGTAGCATGGCATCCAACCGCAGTATTTATCAGAATATCTGGATTCCACTGAGACTGGCGCTGGTAATGGTCATGTTTTTCCTGGTTCAGCATTACCTGCAGGTTGACCTGCGATTCCTGGCCAATGTACCCCGGACTCTGGAGGGGTTGCTGGGCATCGTTTTTTCTCCACTGGTACATGTGAGTTATTATCATCTGTTGTCCAACCTGTTTCCCTTGCTTTGTCTGGGCACTGCGGTATTTTGGTTCTATGGAGGTATCGCCAATGCGGTTTTGTTGCGGTGCTATTTCGTGCCCCAGGTATTGGTATGGATATTTGCCAGGCAATATGCCCATGTGGGCAGTAGCGGGCTGGTGTATGGGTTGGCGTTTTTCCTGATTTTTCTGGGATTTTTTCGAAAAGACTTCAAATCCCTGTTTATATCTATCATTATCCTATTGTTTTTCGGCGGGTTGTTTTACGGAGTTTTGCCCGGTCAAACCGGCGTTAGCTGGGAGTCTCACTTGGCAGGAGTGATTGCCGGAGCCATGACCGCATTTGAGTTCAGCAAAAAAAAGGTTGGGTCGAAAGTCTGACCAACCTCCTGCCGGCTAAGGCCAAGCCACAGCCACCTCACAGGTCCAGGGTAAGTTGGCTTTTTTGTTGATCCTGATCCGCAATGTTTAGGTTGGTTATGCCCAACCCCAGCAATCTGATGGGCCGGGGATCGGTAACCCCTTCCCACAACTCATTTGCAATATGCTCCAGGACCTCCAGCTGTTCAATAAATGTACTATGGGTTTTACTGCGGGTGATCTGTTTAAAGTCGTTGAACTTGATCTTGAGAGTAACAGTTCTGCCATAGGTGCTATGTTTATCCATCCAACCCATTACTTTCCCGGCAGTTCTGAGGATTTCCGAATGGATTATCTCCCGGTTGGTAATATCTTCTTCAAAAGTGGTTTCATTACTGATCGACTTACGAATGCGATCGGGATTCACCGGCCGATGATCAATACCATGGGAAATCTGGTGATAGAACCGCCCGTTTTTTCCAAATAGCTCAACCAGTTTTTTCTCACTCATCGCTTTTAAATCAGATCCGCTATGGATACCCAATTGGTGCATTTTTTCCGCAGTAACCTTCCCAATGCCATGGAAATCGTCAATTTTCAGGTCGTCAATAAATCCCTGAACCTGGTGGGGCATTATGATACTGAGTCCATCGGGTTTGCGGTAATCAGAGGCGATTTTGGCCAAAAACTTATTTATAGATACCCCGGCGCTGGCAGTTAACCCAGTAGTACCAAAGATTTCTTTTTTTATTTCACTGGCAATTTTGGCGGCAGATTCAATCCCCGGCTTGTTTTCTGTGACATCCAGGTAAGCTTCGTCTAGTGAAAGGGGCTCCACCAACTCCGTGTAACCGAAAAAAATTTCCCGTATCTGCCGGGAAACCTTTTTATACACATCAAAGCGGGGTTTGACAAATATCAGGTGGGGACATTTCCGACGGGCCAAGCCGGATGGCATGGCAGACCGTACGCCGTATCGCCGTGCCTGATAACTGGCGGTCATGACCACTCCTCTTTTACTTTCACCACCTACTGCAATGGCTTTTTCCCTGAACTCAGGGAAATCCCGCTGTTCCACGGAGGCGTAGAAAGCGTCCATATCGATATGGATAATTTTTCTCATTGCGGCCAGGCTTAATCGTTTCTGTTTCCGGTGGAATCAACAATTAAATTAATCAAAACTGACGGTAACTGCTAGCCACTAACCGTTCCTGCGTAACCGGCCAGCAGATACAACAGGGCGCTTAGTATTCCCATAGACAGAGCATAGGGCAACTGGGTTTTAACGTGATCAATATGATCAGTAGCGGCTGCCATGGAACTCAGAATGGTCGTATCGGAAATGGGAGAGCAATGATCCCCAAAAACCCCTCCACCCATTACAGCGGCCACTGCCATATACAGGTTGGCTCCCAACTGCTGTGACATGGGAATTGCAATTGCCATCATAATGGCAAAGGTTCCCCAGCTGGTTCCCGTAGCAAATGCGATAAAGGCACTGGCCAGGAAGATTAACATGGGGATTAACGCCGGTGAAAGCCAGCTTTTGGAGAGTTGGGCGATATAATTTCCAGTGCCCAGTTCGCGGCAGACATCTCCAATGGCAAAGGCAAACAGCATCAGTAAGGCAATGGGGATTAGTCCTCCTATTCCTTTAAAGGCCACTTCAATTAGTTCTGGCACTTTCATTACCCCATTCACACGATACCAGATAGCAGCAGTTAGCAGAGCAGTAATGACGGCATACAAAACGGAAGTTGATCCCGAACCATGTCCAATAGATGCAAACAGGCGCGGGAACAGGTTCAATTCAGGATTAGATAACGGCCAGCCGGTAAGCAACAACATTAATGGCATCATTACTACCATGGTTGCTATGGGTAACAACATGTTGATCGCCCTGGGCTCAACCTCTTTTTTGGCTTCCATCATGGTGATTTCAGCACTTACCACCGGTTGGGCACCTTCATTCATCAATTGGCCAGAAGTTCTGGTGCGAATTTCCGCTTTTTTCATAGGACCAAAATCCTTCCCGGTACTGATGATAAAAGCCAGTAGCGCTATGGCTAACAGGGGATAGAAGTTATAAGGAAAGGCATTAACCAGTATGTTAATGGGCTGGTCCAGTCCCTGTAATACCAGTAGTCCCATAATATAGGCCCCCCAGGCGTTAAATGGGATTAAGATACAGGCAGGAGCAGAGCTGCTGTCAGCAATGTAGGCGAGTTTTTCCCTGGATATGCCAAGTTTATCAAACACCGGTCGGAATAGTGAGCCTACGGTCAGCACAGAGATACTGGATTCTACGAAAATGGTCAAACCGGTAATACCTGCCAGCCACTGGATGACCTTGCGATTGTCGGATTTCCCGTTTCGCTCCAGGTGCTTTAGCCAACTTTCCACCCGGTTGACAAATCCCAGCACTCCCCCCGATCTCTGAATATAGGCAATCAGCGCACCCACCAGGGCACTGAACATGATGGTGCGGGTGTTGCTGTCGTCCTTGAACACATCGACCAGGGCCTGTATGGTATTGACGGTTCCTGTAAATATATTTCCCCCGCTAAGGATGACCCAGCCCAGCCAGATTCCCAGAATCAATGCAATAAAAACCTGTCGGGTGCGTATGGCCAGTACGATGGCCAGCAGGGGAGGTAAGAGTGACCAGATGCCTACACTATCCATGAACTAAACCTGCCACACCGAAATGACGTTTGTGCGAATTTTTTTTAAACCAGTTTCTGAAATTCCTGCAGCCAGGCATCTTTCATTAGGGATGCTCCGGCAATGGATGGATGAACACCATCGGGGCACCAATGGGTTACCGGTGCCTTTTCCAGAGCTTCATCGAATACTTTCTGATAGGGGACAAAGGCTGCATTGAAGTCGGTGGCGATTTGTTTAACGATTTTTTGATAGGGAGGGAATCCTTCATCCCATTTACCGGTAATAGCACTGCCACCCTTGACCGCAAAAGGTTCTCCCAAAATAATTTTTATTCCTGGCAAAGCCTTTTGAGTTCTATTGAGCAACTCCCTGAGGTCCTGGTCAAAAACTTCCGGTGTACCCTGATAATTGGAGCTTAAGGTATGCCAGAAATCATTTACTCCGATCAGAATACTCAATACCTGGGGGTGTAAATTGAGGCAATCGTCTTCCCAGCGTCCCGCCAACTGGTATACTTTGTTTCCACTGATGCCCCGGTTGTAACATTTAATGTTATTCTCAGGGTGCTGCGCCAGTAGATCCGCTACAATCTGATAAACATAGCCATTTCCCATACCCCTGGGATTATTGGGATAATAACGCGACCGGTCTCGACCGGCATCCGTAATACTGTCACCCTGGAACAGTACGATAGTCCCGTTGGGGATTATGTCGGGATTGTGCGACTGCGCCATGAGTTTTTGGGGAATTGAAATAGCTGCCAGCGGCGCTAATGCACCGTATTTTAACAGGCTGCGTCTTTTTGAATCGAATTCGTGTATATTCATTGACGTTTCAGGTTTGCTCCAATGGCTCAATATCGGAAGAAATTACCTGAATCATAAAAATAGGGCAGGAAACTGTGTTCCTGCCCCAAAAACTCTGTATGATCAACCCAGGATGCTCAGGTTCCGTGGTTTGACCTATAGTTAAATTTAGGTTTAAATATACTGTACCTTTAAATGATTGTTGCCCCAAAGGAGTTCATTGCTTTCCGATTCCAGATTGCCTATCAATAGGTCAATCTTCCTTTCAAGTCGATCGAGGGCAGAAGCCGGCTGCTCGAACTCGACATCCTGTATATTCCAGTACTCTACGTAATCAGACCATTCAGCATACTGAGATTCAAGCATAGGCCTATGTTCTTGCTCATCCAGCAGAATAATACGGTGTGCCAAAGCCAGGTCTGAGGGGCTAAGCTTGATAGGATATCTTACCTGATTGGGACAAATTCTCTTATCCTGCAGCCTGTTCAGTGCGTTGGGGCTAATTGGCGCTTCTCTGGTACTTTCCTGGAAACCACGGCTAAAGCTGCTCCAGCCCAGTTGGTAGTCCCGTGCAGTATGATTAAAAAGTATTTCGGCGTATCTACTCCGGTAGTAGTTACCGGTACATATGAATAAAACCTGATTCATATTTCTATTCGTAAAGTGATAGTTATAATTAGATTAATGCTAATTTAAGCAATTATATTGCATAATAAAAATAATATATTGTATTTATTTTATGAAAAGTACCCTAACACCGTTGTTTACATATAGATAACCCCTGAATTCTTACCTATGTTCCCATGTCCCCAGCTGCTGTAGTATTTTGATCCGTGTATGTATTAAGTATATATCATCTCCTGGTTGAGGCTTTGCTCCTGAAATCGATTCTCAGTAATTTCCACCATGAACTCAGCTAAAACAGCAATAATTGTGTTGGCGGCAGGGGAGGCCCGCCGTATGGGTCAAGCCAAGCAAATGATGAAATACCGGGGAAAGACCATGCTCCAGTGGGTCATCGAAAATGTGATTGAACTGGAGGTGCCGGTATTTGTGGTGTTGGGAGCCAATGCGGATCAAATATCGCCTTCTATGGCCGGATACCCGGTGGAGGTAGTTGTCAATTCCAACTGGATCCGGGGAATGGGAACTTCAATCGGCAAGGGAGTTGAACAAGCCAGCGTGTTAATAAAAGACCTGCAGGGAGTGACTATCACCCTGGCCGATCAGCCGGCTATTAGCAGTCATCATCTAATGGCACTGAAGACATCCGGTGCCAAATTCAATAGACCAGTGGTTACCAGGTACCAGGGAGTACTGGGAGTGCCGGCTTACTTTCCCCGTCACTACTTCAATAAACTTACCAGGCTGGAAGGGGACCAGGGAGCCAGGACTTTAATAAAAGACAATGCAGAAGAAATTCAGGAGCTACCCTTCGATTCCGCAGCCATAGATATCGATACCAGGGAGGACTGGCAAGAATTTATTAACAGGCTACCTGATATAGATAATTCTGGTAATTGAATTATCTTTAATGTTCATCATGAGTGCTCAACCGCAACAAACGTATATATACGACAATCACGGGCGGCCAATTTCTTATGTAAGACTGGCTGTCACGGACCGCTGCAATCTTCGTTGCTTCTATTGTATGCCCGCAGAAGGGATAAAATACGTTCCAAGAAAGCAGCTGTTATCCTATGAGGAAATGGAGCGGATATTGGGTGTTCTGGTGGCTATGGGAATAAATAAACTCAGGATAACCGGAGGTGAACCTTTTGTAAGGCAGGATCTGGTGGGCTTTCTGGAAAAAGCGGCCAGCATACCCGGACTGGAACAAGTACACATTACTACCAATGGTGTACTTACTGCACCTTATATTGATCA
Source organism: Bacteroidia bacterium (assembly GCA_030430675.1). Taxonomy (GTDB): domain Bacteria; phylum Bacteroidota; class Bacteroidia; order Cytophagales; family Cyclobacteriaceae; genus SZUA-3. The sequence continues at coordinate 7,522 of JAUIKU010000156.1, forward strand.
GCTCAAAGCAATAGGGATACGGTCCATCAATTTAAGTATTGATACCCTCGACCGGGAAAGGTTTCACCTAATCACCAGGCGGGATGAAGTTCATAAGGTGGAAGCAACCATGTACAAGATACTGGATGCCGGGATTCCCCTGAAAATCAATGCAGTGGTCATAGAGGGAAAAAATGAAGAGGACCTGGTGCTGTTATCAAAGCTCACCAAGAATTTGCCCATTGGTGTCCGTTTTATTGAAGAGATGCCTTTCAACGGCGAGGGAGCTCATTATCCTAAGTTGAAATGGAATCACCAAAAAATGCTTACCCACCTGGAACAGCATTTTGGCAGCCTTGAGAAAATTGCGGATGATGATCATTCTACTTCCAGGAACTATCGCATTCCGGGGCATTTGGGGACAATCGGGATAATTCCGGCATTTAGCAGGACTTTTTGCGGTACCTGTAATAGAATCCGCATTACTTCCCAGGGCTTGTTAAAAACCTGTCTATACGATCGTGGCGTACTTGACATCAGGGAGCTCTTGCGTAATGGCGCCACCGACCACCTGATCAAAGCCAGTTTTCTGAAAGCCTTTGGTAATCGCGCCCGGGACGGTTTTGCCGCAGAATCGCGTCGTAATACCGCAGTGGCGGAGTCCATGTCGGAAATAGGAGGTTAGTTTCAGCTTCCGCGGCTTTCTGTGATAGTTTCAAACATAACTTAACAGCCCCTGCTTTCGTTCAATTTTAATATATTGAACCAAGACAAATCAAACTATGGACATTAATCAGCATATCAGAGCTTTGGGAATTGCTCACATTATTTACAGCTGTTTGTTATTGATCCCGGCAGCTATCGTATTTGCCGTTTTAACTACCGTCGGGATGTTTGTGGATGATCCTGAAGCAGCCCAAATATTGCCGGTGGTCGGCACCGGTGTTGGCATATTTCTTTTTGTGTTGGCAGTCCCAGGATTACTGGCAGGTTATGGTGTACTTACCGGAAAAAGCTGGGGGCTCCCCATCGCCCTGGTCATCGGATTGCTCAACATTCTGTGTTTTCCCTTTGGCACCGCATTGGGAGGATATTCGTTGTGGGTATTTACCAAATCCAATGAGCAGTCACGGGAACCGGAAAGCGTTCAGGTTGGTGGAGAAAAGCCCACCTATACCAGTTGACCAATGCCCCGGGTAAATTTTACTTATGCTCTGAAGCGGTTTTACCCGAAATTGGAGTCGGTTGATATAGTTGCCGGCACCGTGGCCGAAGTGCTGATAAGCTTAGATCAACAATTTCCCGGTATTCGGGATTATCTGGTGGATGATCAGGGCAGGTTGCGTCAACACGTCAATATTTTCATTGGCGATAAACTAATAAAAGATAAAAAGCATCTGACCGATCAGGTCTCTGATTCGGATCAGTTATTCATCATGCAAGCACTCTCCGGAGGATAAACCCCAACCAAAATGAATCCTAAAAACCTACTTATACTTGGTACCCGAAAGGGACTGGTAACCTATCAAAAATCTGACGGCAAATGGAAGCTCCGGGATACCAGTTTCCTGGGAATACCGGTATCGCTTACTCATGTAGACAGCAGAAATGGCACCTGGTGGGCCTGCCTGGACCATGGCCACTGGGGGCAAAAGCTACATAAATCACAGGACCAGGGAAAGACCTGGCAGGAAGTGGGAGCCCCAAAGTATGACGAAGGGATGGAAGTAAAGGAAGGTGAAGCCGCCGCAGTACGCTATCTCTGGGCTTTTGCCGAAGGAGGCCCTGATAAAAGCGATACCATATACATAGGCACAGAACCTGGCGGCCTCTTCAAAAGCCATGACGGTGGCAATTCGTTTACATTGGTTGAAAGTCTTTGGAATCATCCTTCCCGGTCAGACCATTGGTTTGGCGGTGGACGGGACTACCCGGGGATACACAGTATTTTGGTAGACCCCAGGGACAGCGATCATATCTACGTGGGAATTAGTGTAGCGGGTGTATTTGAGACACACGATGGTGGCAGTAGCTGGGAAGTAAAAAATAAGGGTTTGCGGGCTGATTTTCTCCCGGATCCGCAGGCGGAAGTAGGGCATGATCCACATTTGCTGGTGGCTTCTCCCTCCAATCCCGATGTATTGTGGCAACAAAATCACTGCGGTATATTCCGCACTACTAACGGCGGGAATAGTTGGCAGGACCTAACACAAGCCGATGGACCGGCCAGGTTCGGGTTTGCAATTGCAGTTGCTGAAAACAACCCCGATCGTGCCTGGGTAGTACCGGCCATAAGTGATGAAATTAGGGTGGCCGTAGACAACGCGCTTTGTGTATGCCGTACGGATGACGGAGGAAAGACCTGGAAAGATCTGCGGTCGGGATTGCCACAAAGCGATTGCTATGACATTGTTTTTCGCCATGCACTTGACGTGGACGGCGACAATCTTAGTTTTGGGACTACTACTGGTAACCTGTACCTGTCTGACAATGGTGGGGACCACTGGGATTGCCTCAACTCCAATTTACCCATGGTGTATTCCGTAGCCTTTGCGTAAGGGTTCGGAAATAATGTTATCTTGGAGCCAATACATCTATGAAAACCAATATTAAAAAAACCTTTCGCCTGGATCAGCCCATACACACTGCCTGGGAGTTTCTCAGTGACCCCAATAGTATTGTTGGTTGCGTGCCGGGCGCGAAAATTACTGAGACCATTGACGATCAAAACTACAAAGGGAGCATAACTATGAAGATTGGACCGGTAGTCAGTAGCTTCAATGGCCAGATAACCATCACTCAAATGAATCCCGATGATCACACCATGGAAATGACAGGAAAGGGTACCGATACCAAGGGAAAAGGCAGTGCCGGTATGGTATTGATGGCCAGTCTGTCCGATTTGGGTGATAATACTACTGAAGTTCAAAGCGATATGGAAGTGAGCATTACCGGTAAACTGGCGCAATTTGGGTCACGGATGATAGTAGATGTATCCAACCAGGTTTTTAAACAATTCGAAAACAATCTGCGCCATCAATTAGCAGCTACCGCCCAGCAGAAAGACACAGATAATCCTGCTCAACCTGCTGAAAGCAAACCTGTAAACGCAGTTAGCTTGTTGTTTTCCAGTATCTGGTCCTTCATTTTAAGATTGTTTGGCAAGTCATCCTCCTAGATGGTCGATATTTTAAATGATTTAGAGTCCTGGTTGCATCGGCAGGTACCCTTTGCCCTGGCCACTGTAATTAAAACGTGGCGTTCTGCTCCACGATCTGAGGGTGCCACCATGATAATCGCAGCTGATGGTACCATGAAAGGTTCAGTCAGTGGAGGATGTGTGGAATCCTCCGTGGTGAAGGAAGCGCAGTTAATGCTGCAGGGTGATTATCAGTCAAAGCGATTATCCTTTGGTGTATCTGATGAAGATGCCTGGTCGGTAGGTCTTTCCTGCGGGGGCGCAATTGAAGTATGGCTGGAACAGGTCTCGCATCCGGATGTCTGGACCCGTTTGATAGCAATGGTCAAATCCAACCAGGGCTGTGTTTTAGTTACTGGGTTACAGGAAGGTAAACCGTTTAAGGCCCTTTATACCATGCACCAGCTGCTGGGAGATGAGATGGACCAGGAGCTGCAGGTTACTTGTGAACAAGCCTATACCCAACATAAGACACAAATTTCAGAAGGGTATTTCTTGCATGTATTTCCCGCCAAAAGCCGTTTGATAATTATTGGGGCAGCACATGTTTCACTCGATCTGATAAGACTGGCCAAAATGTACCAGTTTGAAACTATTGTGATAGATCCTCGTGGGATATTTACCCAGGAGCAAAGGTTTGAGGTTACGCCGGATCAACTGTTTACTGATTGGCCAGAACAAGTATTGCCGGGGATAAAGCTGGATGCGGATACCTATGTGGTAGTATTGACTCATGACCCTAAAATTGATGATCAGGCGCTTAGATTGGTACTGGCCGCAGGGGTAGCCTATGTAGGTGCACTGGGAAGCCGGAAAACTCATGCTAAGCGCACCATCAGGCTAAAGGAATCCGGTGTGCCGGAAGAACAGATTGAGCAAATTTACGGACCGGTGGGATTGGATATCAATGCCCGCCATCCCAGCGAAATTGCCCTGAGCATTATGGCTCAAATCATTGGAATAAAGAACCAGTACCTCTAGATCTCGGACTTTCACAGCGGCATTAAGCCAGGATATCTTAAGAAGGTTTCAGGAAACGATTTTGACCATATAAACAGATGAGTCAGGACAAAGATGGGTAAACTCAGTAGTATTTTGTATTGGTGGGGGAGCCTGACTGCGGTCCATCCGCTGAAATTCTTTTGATTCAAAATACGCATCAGCAGTAACCGTGAGCAAATGAACCTGTTCAATGCCAATCTGATGGCAATGACG
>JAUIKU010000157.1 GCA_030430675.1 Bacteroidia bacterium
GGGCTAACCAGGTAGTCATACTCACCGTTTGAGTTATCGTAGCTGAAAAAGTTCATGAATGCGGCTGTATTGTCCAGGGCATCACTTGCAGCATTGGCTATGGTCCAGGTTATGCTGTTATCATCATTTCTTACTTCCCAATCACCAGGCAATGTAACAAATGTTTCATCTACCGGAAGACTGCCAAAGGACTGCTGCTCCAGTACCACCTGTTTGCGGTTGTTTTCCGGATTGGCATCGGTTACCCCATTAACCTCCACGATCACCATTTCAACCCTGGATTGGTCCTGTATTGAGATACTGCTGAAATCCACCGTGGTGATTTCAGTTTGAGCCAATGTGGAATTGACTTGTTTTATTTCTGTGGAAGTATCATCAATCAGCAATTCCAGAGTAAAACTGCTTATAGTATTGGTACCGGCATTTTGTACGGTAACCTGAGGGGTAATATTGGCAGCGCAATTGTTGGTTAAGGGAAATACAATATCCCTGATGCCGGCATCATTATCCACCATTATCGGTGGTAATGCCCCCTTGCTGTTGATCAGTGAGATCCTCCTGGGACTGTTGGACAGGACCACTCTCATACGGTTCTTTTGACATACCGTAAACAAGTTCATGCATAGATCGTCAGTAAGATCCATATAGTTTTCCACCATATCGTCGCTGCCACAGGTATTGGAATCCGGACATCCGAAGTTACTGCTGTTGGAACGAGGTGTATCATCGCAAAAGTCGTCCACTGAACAGCCGCCATCTCCCCAGGTATGGCGCAATCCCAGAAAATGCCCGACTTCGTGGGTACTGGTCCGTCCGATGCTCTCAGGTGATAAACCGGGATTAACACCAAAAAAGTCGGTGTCTATCACCACCCCGTCGGTTAACCTGTTTTCAGAGGCAATTTCCAGGCCTTCCAGAGTGGAAGCTTCCGGAAACTGGGCATACCCCAGTAGATTATCCAGTTCTGCCACCCATAAATTCATATAGTCCTCCGCCGGCCAATAGCTCAACGCCTTAAGCTCGGTGTTATCTACCAGGTCGTAGATCGGTTTGGTCCCCAACACCCGGTTAATCCCGGAAGTGGGTAAGCCGTAGGGGTCTCGCTGGGCCAGTACGAATTCAATCTCAGCATCTGCTGCTACTGGCAAGAACTCCGCCGGGGTATTCACTGTGTCGGCATTCAGCCGCCGAAAGTCTTTGTTAAGGCGTTCAATCTGCTCCAGTACCCGGCTGTCACTCAGGTTACTTCCCGACCCCAGGGGCTCGCCACTATGAATAATATGAACCACCACCGGAATGGTAATCACCTGCTGGCTTCCATAAGTTCTGGTCAACTGGTTGGTCAGGGAAGGCGCTTTCAACTTTTGGGACATCCACTGCTCGAAGTGATCTCTTTTTTCCAGACTTCTGCCTTTTTCCAGGAGATCCTGATAAGCAACAGTGCCGCAGTTTTTCTGCGCAAAACCAACCGTAGAGCAAAACAGGGAACAAAAGATTACGAAAATTACACGGGGAGCCATAATAAGGCTTTGTCTAACAGAAGACTGGAAACCTGGTACAGGACGGAAGAATTATATTGAAGGGGAAAAGATTAGCGGAAATTTTCCGGCATTCTGGCATTGGGATCATCAAACGCAGTAATATTAACAGCTTCAACCGAGGTTATTTCCGGGACTTCTCTTTTAATTGCTTCCTCAACTCCTGTTGTGAAAGTCATAGTGGACATAGGACAGGCACCACAAGCTCCCAGTAATTCAATTTTGGCCACCATGTCATCGGTTACTTCCACCAGCTTAACATCTCCGCCGTCAGTGCGAAGGTAGGGTCTGATGGTATCCAGTGCCAGTTCAATTTTTCGAATCAGATCCATGCTCGGTTACTTAGGTATTGATTTCTACTTTCTTCGTTTTCGGGAAATGGACATTTCTGATAGCAATTTCCCTGGCCATATTTTGGGCTAATTCCTGGAAGGCCAATCCGGAGTTCCCTGCCGATAATGCTATTGGATACCCATCATCACCACTGAGCCTGACAGATTCTTCAATGGGTATCTGTGCCAGCAAAGGCACCTGATGCTTTTCAGCAAAGTCTTTACCACCATTCTCTCCAAAGATAAAGTACTTATTATCAGCACGGTCCGGAGGAATAAAGTAAGCCATATTTTCTACAATACCCAAAACAGGTACGTTTATATTGGGTTGCCGGAACATGGCTAATCCCTTTGCTGCGTCAGCCAGGGCCACTTTTTGTGGAGTAGTGACAATCAATGCACCGGTAACAGGTACTGACTGCACTAACGTTAAATGAATGTCACTGGTTCCCGGTGGCAGATCTACAATTAAATAATCCAGGGCTCCCCAGTCCGTATCGGTTATGAACTGTTTCAGTGCTGAACTGGCCATCGGCCCCCTCCAGATCACTGCATCGTCCGCCCTGGTGAGAAATCCGATGGACAACAACTTGACCCCATATTGTTCAATGGGTACGATCATGCTTTTCTCACCTTGTTTTATTACTGCAGGTTGTTCATGGGTGCAATTGAACATGGTGGGAATTGAAGGACCGAAAATATCGGCATCAATCAGTCCAACCCGGGCGCCTGCCCTGGTCAGTGAAACCGCCAGATTAGAGGCCACTGTGGATTTTCCCACACCACCTTTTCCGGAAGCTACTGCAATGATATTTTTGACCTGGGGCAGCAGCGGAGTATCATCCGGTCTGCCTGAAGTAACGTTGCTGGTCATCTTAATATCGATGGTAGCATTTTCATCCACCATATTTCTGATGGCATCAATGCAGGAATTACGTATGATTTCTTTCAGGGGGCAGGCAGGGGTGGTAAGAATTACCGTGAAACTGATATTCTTCCCATCGATCTGAATATCGCTTATCATGTTCAGGGTAACCAGGTCCTGTTTTAAATCGGGATCCTGAACCGTTCGCAAAGCCTTTACCACCGCTTCCCTGGATATGCTCATTTCACAAAAATCTTATTCCACTTGCAATTTAGCCCTAATCGGTCACTTTTTACGGATTATTACTAAATTATAGATAGATATCATCAGTTGAGGTGACCTGCAATAAAAGCATTAAATTTGAGGTTAATATCACAAAGAACAACATAGCAACCTGGTTTTGAGTATTAGCAATACGTCATTGGATGAAATCAAAAGTCGCATCGATATTGAGGATGTGATTTCAGATTTTGTTTCCCTGAAGCGCAAAGGTCAGAACCTCTGGGCCTGTTGCCCTTTTCACGATGAGAAGACCCCGTCATTTTCGGTTTCTCCAGCTAAGGGCATCTATAAATGTTTTGGCTGTGGCAAAGCAGGAGATGCCATTGAATTCATCAAAGAAATTGAGGGTCTCAACTACATTGAGGCCATGCGCTATTTGGCCAAAAAATACGGTATAACCCTGGAGGAAGAGGAAACCCCGGAATTATTGGCGCAGCAAAGCCTGAGGGAGAGCCTTTTCATCGTGCTGGGATTCGCCAGGGATTATTTTCACCGTTTGCTGCTTAAAGAAACAGAAGGAAGGTCAATTGGACTCAGTTATTTTAAGGAGCGCGGGTATAATGAGCAGGTAATTAAGGATTTTGAGCTGGGATACAGCCTTGACCGCTGGGACGGGTTACTCAATGAGGCCAGGGAGAACGGTTTTGATATCGATACCGTGGAGAAGGCAGGGCTGATAATACGGAAAGATGGCAAAACTTACGACAGGTTCCGGGGCAGAGTTATTTTTCCAATCCACAACATAACCGGAAAGGTAATTGCTTTCGGAGCCCGTACCCTGAAGGCAGATAAAGGGGCCAAGTACATCAATTCCCCGGAAACAGAAGTTTACCAAAAGAGTAAGGTTTTATACGGCCTGCACCAGGCCCGTCATGCTATCCGGCAACAGGACAACTGCTACCTGGTGGAAGGCTACACCGATGTTATTTCACTTCATTTGTCGGGAGTGGCCAATGTGGTAGCATCTTCCGGTACTTCACTTACCGATCAGCAAATCAACCTGATCAGGAGATATACCAACAATATCACCGTGCTGTTTGACGGAGACGCAGCCGGTATAAAGGCTTCTTTACGGGGAATAGATATGATCCTGGCCAGTGGTGCCCATGTGCGGGTGGTAGAATTTCCCCAGGGAGAGGATCCCGATAGCTATTCCAGGAAGTTGGGAACCGATCAGTTCAAAAGTTTCCTGGACTCAAAGCATACGGATTTCATCACTTACAAAACGCAGTTGTTCCTGTCGGAGGCCTCCGATGATCCGATCAAGCGTGTGGAAACTATAAAGGAGGTGGTTCGCAGCATTGGCAAAATTCCCGATGCTTTGCAAAGGGCTGTTTACATCAAACAGAGTAGCGGGCAGTTAGAAGTAGACGAATCATTGCTGATAAGAGAGTTAAACAAAGTGCAATTGCAATCATCGGGTGGGTACCAGCCCCCGCAGAATACAGTAGCGGATATTCTACCCGAGCCCAAACCACGCACGGCGGAGCTGCCAGATACTATTGCCAGGCAGGAGCGTGAAAGCATCCGACTGTTACTCAATTACGGAGATCATGTACTGGAAGACGGTACCCGGCTGCATCACTACTTCTTTGATGAGTTACAGGAGGTGGTGTTCAAGAATGATATTTACCGGGAGATCCTGGGACTGCTGAAAACCGAACTCGACGACGATGGTGCTGTGGATACCGGCCGGCTTCTGGATAAGGTTTCAGGAAAGGTAAAAACCGAAATGATCGACCTGTTGAGCGAGCAATACGAGATCAGTAACTTGTGGATGGACAGATTCAGTATTCACGTGCCCACAGAAAAAGAAATTTTGTCGGAGGTGGTATTTAGTAACCTGTTAAGACTGAAATACCGGGTGGTGAAACAGTTGATTGCCGAGAACCGGGAAGAACTCAAAATGGCTGGCCCGGAGCAGCAGCAACAACTGTTGAAAGTAGATGTTGAATTAAAAAATTCACGCAATGAACTGGCCCGGCAATTGGGAATTATCGTGTCTGACTGAAATGCAAATTTTGCAAAAAAGCACACAAACCCCCGTAAATAGTCTAATTTTAAATAAGAAGGGGATAGAATATATACTATGAGAGAGCATTTGACCACATTGGACACCATCGAAAGCGCTATAGAAGCCATCGCCGCCGGGCAAATCGTAATTGTTGTGGATGATGAAGACCGGGAAAACGAGGGGGACTTCATTTGCGCTGCCGAAAAAGTAACTCCGGAGATCATTAATTTTATGGCCACTCATGGCAGAGGCTTGATTTGTGCCTCCCTGATGGAAGAAAGGTGCCAGGAGCTGGGTCTGGAACTGATGGTTGGTAGGAATACCGATTCGCTGCAAACCGCCTTTACGGTTTCGGTTGATCTTAAAGGTGGAGGAAATAGCACCGGTATATCCGCCAGGGACAGGGCCAGGACCATTCTCGCCCTGGTAAATGACAGTACCGTACCCGACGATCTGTCACGGCCAGGACACATATTTCCCCTGAGAGCTAAGAAGGGTGGTGTATTGCGAAGAGCTGGTCATACGGAAGCTTCCATGGACCTGGCAGTACTGGCCGGACTATATCCTTCCGGTGTTTTGGTGGAGATAATGAAGGATGATGGCGATATGGCCCGTTTACCAGATCTGAAAAAGGTAGCGGAAAAGTTCGGTTTGAAGATTATTTCCATCAAAGATTTGATCAATTACAGGCTCAAGAAAGAAAGTCTGATAAAAAAGGAAGCCGAAGTGTTTCTGCCTACAGAGTTTGGCGACTTTCAACTGGTGGCTTATACCCAGATCAATACCGGTGATTCTCATCTGGCGCTGGTTAAAGGAAGCTGGGATGAAAATGAACCGGTACTGGTACGGGTTCACAGTTCCTGTGTGACCGGAGATATTTTCGGTTCCTGCCGCTGTGATTGCGGTGCCCAGCTGCATCGTGCCATGGAAATGGTTGAGCAAGCTGGTAAAGGAGTGGTATTGTATATGAACCAGGAGGGTAGGGGAATTGGCCTGTTAAATAAGCTGAAGGCCTACCAATTACAGCAGGATGGTATGGATACGGTCCAGGCCAACCTGAAGTTGGGATTTAAAAAGGACCAGCGTGACTATGGGGTAGGGGCCCAGATACTGCGTGATCTCGGAGTGAGAAAAATGAAACTGCTTTCCAATAATCCTCAAAAACGGGCAGGTCTAATTGGGTACGGGCTGACCATTGAGGAAACCCTGCCCATAGAAATATCGCCAAACAGGCACAATGAAAATTATTTGAAAACCAAACGGGATAAGCTGGGCCATACGATCTTGAGGAAGAACAAATAGTCATGAAATACTATTGTTTACTGTTTTTGGTGTTCCTGACACTTACCTCCTATGCCCAAACATTTCCCTCGGACATCTGGCATGAGGGTAAAGTGGTTCTCATTGACAAGCAAACGCACAAGGGGTCGGTAAAGTATGACCTGGAAACAGATATAGTGCAGCTCAACAAGGACAATACCATTCTGACCTTTTCTTCCAAGAAGATCCTTTATTTTGAAATATTCGACCAGTCTGTGGAGAGTTATCGGCAGTTCTATGCCCTGCCATATACCGTTAGCCGCGGATATGAAACACCTATTCTATTTGAGGTATTGCACGAGGGCAGGCCTTTGAGTTTGCTGGCCAGGGAGTCCATTACCACCGAAACCATACCTCAGTATAGCTATTACTATGGCCGTAGCAACTACTACAGCAGGAACAAACTGATTTACGAGTTCTATTTTTTTAACGAGAAAAGTGGCATAAGGCGGTATCATATGAAGAAGAGAGACCTGCTGAAATTGATGCAGCGGAAATCCTCCGAGGTCAAAAAATTCATTAGTGAGAATAACTTAAGGGTCGATCGCCGTCGCGATCTGGAACGGATCACTGCCTACTACAATTCCCTGTTCGATACCGATTAGTTTATTTGATTTTAAGTAGTTTTGACGGTTCGATAAAAGGATTCAACCTATATGGCAAAACCGCTAATTCTGGTAAGCAATGACGATGGGATAACCAGCAGGGGAATCAGAGTGCTGGTGGAGCTGATGCGTGAGATCGGGGAAGTAATTGTAGTGGCTCCCGATAGTCCTCAGTCAGGCATGGGACATGCGATTACCGTGGGCAATACCCTAAGACTTGACAGCACGGATATTTTTGGATCTGTTCCCGCCTATGAGTGCTCGGGTACCCCGGCAGATTGTGTAAAACTGGCCAAACACCATTTGTTAAAAAACGGTAAACCCGATCTGGTTGTTAGTGGAATAAACCATGGTAGCAACACCTCCATAAGCATTTTGTACAGCGGTACAATGTCTGCAGCAATCGAAGGTGCCATTGAAGGTCTACCATCTGTTGGATTTTCGTTGTGCGATTTTTCCTCTGAGGCTGATTTTTCACATTGTGGTGAGCATGTTAAGAAAATAGCACTGGAAATTTTGAACAGGGGCCTGCCCAAGGGTGTGGCGCTTAATGTGAATATCCCACCCAAGCGCCATGAAAATATTAAGGGAATCAAGGTTTGCCGACAGGCCAGGGCAAAATGGGAAGAACAATTCGATGTGCGCCGTGACCCTACCGGGCGGAAATATTTCTGGATGGCCGGTAATTTTGTGAATTTTGATAAGGGAGAGGACAATGATGAATGGGCCATCGCCAATAATTATGTTTCCATAGTTCCCTGCCAGTACGACCTGACAGCTCATCATGCCATCAGTATTCTCAATGACGAGTGGAGTCTTTAACCCATTAATAAGGGTCTACGTCGGGAATAATACGCACTGAACGGTATTCAGCCATGTTATTGACCTGGATGATTTGCTGGGACAGGTGTTGTTTGATTTTTTCTATTACGCCTTTCCCCTTTTCCAGTTTAATATACAGTTCCATCAAATACAGATTGCGCAATTTGGCAATTACCGGTTCCTGAGGTCCCAGCACCCTGTGTTTGCCCAAACCATGGACCAATCTGCCTGCCAGTTCCTGAGAGGCGCGGTATACCTGGTCCTGATCGTTGCTTTTAACCACCAGGCGTATTAACCTGGTGAATGGAGGATAATGGTACTTTTCTCTTTCCCGGATTTCATTACCGTAGAACTCCCCGTAATTGTGATCACAAATTATCTTGAGCAGCTGGTGCTGAGGGTTGCTTGTTTGTACCAGTACCAGGCCTTTGCCGGATCGTCGTCCCGCCCGTCCTCCTACCTGGGTTATCAATTGAAAGGCTCTTTCGTAGGACCTGAAATCAGGAAAGTGTAGCATTCGATCAATATCGAGAACGCCCACCAGGTCAACCTTGCCGAAATCAAGACCTTTGGAAACCATTTGAGTGCCTATCAAAATATCGATGTCGCCATTTTCAAATTGGTCGATGATCTGTTGGTAACTGTACTTGCGGCGGGTGGTATCCAGGTCCATACGCTGGATCCTGGCTGATGGAAAAATCTTTCTTAGTTCTTCTTCGATCTTTTCTGTACCGTACCCTATCAATTGCACATCCCTGCTATCGCATTGGGCACAGCTGTCAGTCATCTTTTGCTTATATCCGCAATAATGACAGCGCAGTTGATTGTAATGCAAATGATAGGTCAGAGTGACGGCACAATTAGGACATTGCGGGGTATGATTACAGGTTTGACATCGCAGATAGGGAGCATAGCCTCGCCTGTTCTGAAATATTATGGCCTGCTGGCCCTGCTCCAGGCTGTCCTGAAGCTGATTTATTAGTTCAGAGCTAAAAAGCCCCTTCATTTGCTTTTTAAGACGCGCTCTGGCTATATCGACCAGCTTGTAAACTGGTAACGCCACCTTTTGGTAGCGATGATCGAGATTGACCAATTGGTACTTCCCGTTCTGAACGTGATAGAATGACTCTATGGCAGGGGTGGCGGAGCCCAGTAGCGTTTTTGCATGGTGCATTCTGGCCAAAACCAGTGCCACGTCCCGGGCGTGATAACGGGGAGAGGGATCAAACTGCTTGTACGAAGGTTCATGCTCTTCATCTACTATTATGAGTCCCAGGTTGTCGAAAGGTAGAAACACTGCGGATCGCACCCCCACGATTAAAGAGAACTTGCCTTCCAGAATACCTCGCCATACTTCAACCCGCTCATTATCAGAGAATCGACTGTGGTAAACCCCCATGCTATTGCCAAAGATCTTTCGAAGCCTGTTGACAATTTGAGTAGTAAGCGCTATTTCAGGCAGCAAATAGAGTACTTGCAACCCATTGTTTAAAACCTGCTGAATAACATCAATGTAGATCTCGGTTTTACCACTGCCGGTGATACCGTGAAAAAGTACCGTATCTTTTTTCTCGAAATTACTTAGGATCCTGTTTCGGGCCTCTTTTTGATAAGCTGTTAGTACTACTTTTTGTTCGTTGCCTACATTGGTTTCTGTAGCTGGAAACCGGCTTACCACCACTTCAAACTCTTCCATCACCCGGTTCTTTATCAGTGTTTTGAGGCTTGACGCCGAGATGCCGGAAGCCAGTAGATCTGACTTACTATATCCCTGAATATTTATTTCTGGATTATTTAACACCTGGACATGCTGCAAATACTTCAGCAGCACTTCCGTTTGCTTGGACTTTTTTTTAAGCGATTCGAATTGAGATTCCAGGGCTTCTGCAGAAATGAGATCCTCAGTGAGCCTAACCCGGCGTTCTTTCTTAGGATGGAACTTTTCCTTAACTTCTTCAAAGAGCAAAATGGCCTTCTTGGTTAGTAAGGACTTAATGATCTTGTGCAAATTTTTGGTTCCCAGAATTTCGGTAGCTACCCCATAATCTATGGTGCTTTGTTCTTCAAGAGCCTTCAACAACAATAGTTCCCGGTCATCCAGGGGATAGGGACAACGCTCCTGATTGAATTCGGGATGTAACTGAATTCGCGATTGGCTACTCAGCTTCAATCCGCTGGGCAATGCTACCTGCAGCACCTGGCCTTCAGTGCTCATATAATAGTCAGCTATCCAACGAAATAGGTTTAGCTGAATGGAGTTAACCACAGGTTTATGATCCAGGATATCGAGTATGTATTTTGCCTGATGTGTTGATGGGGGTATATCGTGGACCGATACCACGATTCCGGTTAGGATTTTACGGGGACCGAACTGAACGATGACTCTTTTTCCCGTGGCTACCTCACTGCTCCAGGCATTGGGAACCCGGTAGGTATAATACTGAGGTATCGGTACCGGTAATAGTATATCGGCATACAAAGTGACACTGGGGGGAGTCTCGGTATGTTGATCTAATTCCTTCAAACTAATACGTAAGTTGGTCGATAGCCTGATCGGGATCGGAAACGGGCAGCTGACACGATTGGTTGTAACAAACGTAAATTTTGGTCTCCTGCGGATGGATCCTGTTTACCAACAATGGTAATGTGCTCTCGTTTTCGGTGCCCAGCATTACTTTGTGGGGATGATAATGAGCCGCTAACCTTTTCCTAAACTGCTCTGCCATAGGCCCGCTGATTACAACTTCTGCAGTTGGAAACTTAAGATAACTCAATGCGGTGGCCCAGTTGCTCAAATAAGGCGGATCAGTCGCTATCAGTTTACTAACCCTGCGAAGCATGTCGTTTGCCTGCTGGAGGTAAGATTTGCGATCCAGAACAGTACCTAAAAACCATAGATTTTGTACCATCATGGAATTGGATGAAGGAATCACATTATCGAATAACTCCTGCTTTCTGGCAATGAGTTCATGACTCTGTTGATCTGTATAATAGAATAACTGGTCTTCCGGGTTAAAGAAGTTATCAATAGCGAATGACATTAGGTTTTGAGCACGATACAGCCACTTCTCACGAAAGGTAACCTGATACAGGTTAATGTAACCGGAAATTATGGCTGCATAATCTTCCAGGAAAGCGGGAATGTTATCGCCCTTAGCGCTGTATGTTCTGAACAGTTGATCACCATTGGTCATGTTCTCTTCAACGAACTCCGCACATTTTAACGCCAACTTTAGGAATCGCTGCTCCGAGAATACTGCATAGGCATCCGTCAAACCCTTGATGATGAGTCCGTTCCAACCGCATATTATCTTGTTGTCGCGAGCAGGAGGCACTTGCTCATTGCGAGCTATTAGCAATTTTTCATTGACTTCAGCTACGGTATTCCTCAGCCAGGTCAGGTCCATATTATTACTGGTGGCGAAAGTCTCCAGGTTTTCACTGCGAAACAAAATATTCCGGCCATTCTCCCAATTCCCTTCAGGGGTTAGGTTATAAAGTTCCACCATAAAGTCATTGTCCCTGCCAACCTGTTCAATAAAATCATCGTATTGCCAAGTATAGAACTTGCCTTCCTGTCCTTCACTGTCAGCGTCCAAAGCAGAATAAAATCCTCCCTGTGGATCTAGCATTTCTCTTGACAAAAAATCAATTGATTGATAAACCACGGTACGATACCTTTCCTTTTGCGACAATGAAAATGCCTGAGCATATAGACTGATCAGTTGAGCATTGTCGTAGAGCATCTTTTCAAAGTGCGGAGCGAACCACCGTGCATCTACTGAATAACGGGCGAAGCCACCTCCAATCTGGTCGTAAATTCCTCCTTGTGCCATTTTATCCATGGTAAGGTAGAAATGCTGCAGCAGTTTATCGTGACCGCCGGTTGCGCAATAGTGCAATACAAAATTCCAGATGACCGGCATGGGAAACTTCGGAGCCTTGGCCAATCCTCCATAATTCGTATCAAAAGACAGCTGGAGTTCTTCAATAGCCTGTTGTAAAAGGTTGTCGTCTTCTACCGTATTGGTCAACCCATATTTTTCTATGGTACCGACATTGAGTGCCTCATGAAACTTTTGAGCTGAATCGTCCAATGCATCCCGGTTGGTCTTAAAAGCCTGTGAA
>JAUIKU010000365.1 GCA_030430675.1 Bacteroidia bacterium
TTACTCCCAGATTGATCAATGAGTGATAACGGGCCGCTATTTCAGCCTTACTATCCGCCAAAAGCGGAAATTGTAAATGATATTTCTTGGCAAAATCTGCATGACTACTGGTGTCGTCCACACTTATACCAACCACCGAAGCACCCAACTCAGTGATTTTCTTTAGATCGTCACGAAATCCACAGGCCTGTCTGGTGCAGCCAGGCGTATCGTCTTTAGGGTAAAAGTATAATGCTAACCATTTGCCGGAGAAATCTGTTAGCGTATGTATTTTGCCATGTTGATCTGGCAGTCTAAAATCCGGTGCGGTTTGGCCTGGTTCAGGCAAATTCACGCGCGCAGCATAGCGCCAAATTAATATCAGGATGACTACTGCGACAACAACGACTATGCTCCACATCATATTGATTCTCCATTATTCTTTAATACCCGTCACTGGCAAAGCCCTCGTGCGCAAGAATGACCGGTGCCCCTGAAAACTTATGGTATGTGCTGCCCTTTGAAAACGCCAAATCATGCTGGCAAGTAATCCAGCCGGGCTTGCTGCAATTTTATTGTCCGAATGATACCAGCCAAACGCTAAAGCCCGCGCATTTGCGTTGCAATTAACCCGGCAAAATTGACCGCCAACCGCAACTGCCTCTGTGAACTCTTTTCCAACAGGTGACCCAACATTATTATCAGAAAATAAGATTATCCTCCCAGTAATAACCGAAGTTAAAAAAAGTAGCCGTTAAAATGCGAAATAAAAATAAGATAACTTATTGATTCTTTATTGCCCCTTGAGTTCATTCTGTCTTTAATCAATGGGTTGTATTTTTAATGTCTTCATTGCTTGACAACCAGATTATCTTCCAGTATAGGTCGTATTCGATGGAAAAGGGCAAAAAGGAATGTTCTAGCAAAGAAAGAATGTGTGTACTTTTTAAGCTGATAGCCTCGTCAGTTAATCCCTTTTGCATCCTAATTCATGAAAAAAGGAGAAACTTATGAAACAAGAAAAACTGGGATCGATCATGGTTGCGGCAGTATTTTCGTTGTTCATGTTGGGAAGTTTTCATGTAAAAAATGCCTACGCCGTGGAGGGGATTGATGATTTTGTAGGTGAATATGCTTGTTCATTTGAAAATAAAGACCATCCATTTAGTCCGCAGGTTGGAATTGTTGACTTCACGATTCATTCCGACGGCAGTATAGTCGGGATCACCAAGGCGGCGACAAAAGAACCTGCCCCTTTTAACCTCATTAACTGTGCGAATGACACGGGAGAAATTACGGCTGTTAATGATAACTTCATCATAATTGAGACAACGGGTAATTCATGTACAGGGTCCGACGGCGTACCGATTTCAGATTTTACGTTTGACTTGAAATCTGAGTGTTTCGGTGCGTTTAAAGGAGACCATGGTTACAATGAATTGGTTTGCCTCGATCTGATTGATGAAAAAGGTCCTGAAGGAGAAGAGATAGAGTCGATCGACATTACGGAATGTAAAAGAGTTAACCTCGTCGGTGGGAATAAAGACCATAGTGGACATTAGTCTGCCAACCACCCACACAGCTTAAGGTGATATGTGCTGTACCGGCATTACGAAAGACCCTGGAAGCTGTCAGGAAATCGCCCAAAACGGAACAGAGGTAATCTATGATTCAATTATAATGCACCTTACTTGAAAGGGTAGTCTGTAGACTACCCTTTCAACGGCACCTACCGGGCAAGTGTACTGCACCACGATCAGCAAACCGACTTAGCTACTATAATACACACCTGCACACAACAAAATAGCGGTGTTTGATCATCTAAAGCAATCGGGTGAGGTTTGAATCATCATCTATTGGCGCTTCTTCAGCTTTTTCCATGTGTTTAATAAACCCAATTCTCGAATCCTGAAATTGTCGAATCACCCAGGTAAATATTGGCCTGCAAAGTCAATCAATCGATGATTTATCGTCAGGACAGCACGTAAAAAATGAGCCAGTTCACTTAAAACGAGCCCATAGTCAGTGAATTAGAATGAAATGTGTTAAGCTGAATTCAGTGGCACTTAACCTTAGCATGCCTACGGCAAAAAAGCTTTTAATATTAAGGAGAAGCTATTATAGTACCCTGAACACAACGACACATCAAAGCTGATGGCCGCATGTCTGTTCGAGGACTGTGATTTGCCCTGGCGTTGTATCCG
>JAUIKU010000158.1 GCA_030430675.1 Bacteroidia bacterium
GTATAAGCCTGTCCAGATAGAAAGCCCGATAGTAGAAGGGCGCTGATTCCGGTCCGGAAAGTACCTTCCGTTGACTGTTAATTACCGGAAACCTGCTTAAGATTGCCTGTCCCGAGGCCATTTTCCCAAAATGTACGCTGGGGGGCCAATAGGGAAATGGCACATAACGCTTGTCCCAGTTAACTGATTTTACAGCGTACAAATAGCTATTAGACAGACTGTCCAATTGATTTCGGTAGTATGACCTGCTCGAATTGTAGTCTATTTCCTGGAAGCCTATGATATCAGGACGCCACTGTTTGATAAGCTGCCGGGACTTTTCCAGATTATCATCAAATAGTTGGATATCCGGTTTAACCGGGAGGTTATTGGTCATGCCACTGAGATAACCTATGTTATAGGTCATTATTGACATCGTATCCCCACTGTGCGGAACAGGTGATGACAATTTCATCTCTGCGTGCAAATCATCAGGACCGATATTGCCGCGTTGTGCCCACCAATAGAATACCACCAATAATATTATCAGAGGCAAAAGTATATAGAGCAACACTGTTCGCATCTCAGTGGTTAAGGAGAAGAAGCGCCCTATTTTTTAACTGCGCTGCTATCTGCTTCATTTCCCTCCAGGGCATAGGCTTCGTTAAGTCCGGTTACCACCTGTTGGGTAATATTTAGGCTATCATTGGCATACAAAACTCCGCTGCCTTTCTGATAGGTCAATACCAGTTGAAAGTTATTGGCCAATCCATAATCGCGAAGGTATTGGGCTACCTTGTCATACAACTCATTACTAATCTTGGCCTCTTGCTGTACCAGGGTCTGAGTAAGTGTTTCCTGATACCTTAGCAGGTTTTGCTGTTTCTTGGTCAGGTCTTCCTCAATGGCCCTGGCTTGCGCAATGGTCATGTTTTGAGCATTCCGCTGAAAATTCTCAATTTCAGTCTGCAATCCTCGAGCACGATTTTCATACTCTGCCTGTAACTCGTCCTTCTTATTTTCCAGTTCGCCTGCCGCAACCTTTGAAAACTCATAATTTTGTAACAGGGTATCGGAATTGATGTAGGCAATGTTTACCGACATAGGGGCGGAAACAGATGCTATCTCAGATGGCGCCTGATCCTGGCCGGAAGAGAAATGCAGCACATAGAGCACAATCACTGCCACTAACAATACGATATTTAAGATCAGAGATGGGTTTTTCACGATATTTTTTTTGTAGTAAATCGCAAAGATAACACAAATAACCTCTGATCAATTACTTAGCTGGGAAATTTTAACCAGCATCTGAGTCGTCATCTGCCGGATGGCTCTGACTCTTATAGTAGTATCTAACGGTGCTGTTGGAGTTTTCCAAAGTATGGTTGTATACCGACCGGGTCGATTCCTCTGATCCTCTGAGGGTCAGGGGCTCTGGCTCCATGTATTCCTTGGCGGAAAGTTCATGTCTTCTGTAGAAAAAAGCAGATATCAGGCCGGCCAATGATCCCAGCAGGTGCGATTCCCACGAAATTCCCTCATTAACCGGGAACAGCCCATACGCCATCCCGCCATATAAGAATATTACGATCAGAGATATGGCAATGGACCTGCTGTCTTTTCTGAAAAATCCGCTGAATAAAAGGAACGAAGCCAGGCCGTATACAATACCGCTGGCACCGATATGGTAGGCATCCCGGGCCACCATCCATACCCAAAAGCTGGTAAAAAAATAAATCCCCAAAAATACTTCCAGGGCTATTTTGTTATAGAAATAGAACACACCGATGCCCAGAAAGATCAGCGGCAGGGAATTGGACATCAGGTGTTGAAAGTCACCGTGTACCAGGGGCCCGGTGATAATACCCACGGTACCAGCCAGCGACCGGGGATGGATACCCAGCACTCCCAGGTCAAAAGAAAGCAGGCTTTCCACTATCCGCACCAACCATAAAACACCAACAAAAGTCATGGTATAGAATATGCTGGAGCGGAAACGGGTTAAATCGGTTTGCATGTAATATTGAACAAGAAATCGCTACACTTAAGTTCTGAGATTATTCGTTAACAGGCCAGTATTGTGTTAAAAAAATATTGAATATTAATAAAATGGTAAAACCTCACAAGGTGCAAGATAAGTTGTTTATTCCTATTGTAAACCTTCCAATTAGTTATACCTTTGTGGTTCACTTTTAGCCATTTGTAGCAAATTCTTATGAAAAAGCTGCTGATTTTTTTATCCTTAGGCGTGTTGGGTGCAACATCTGGTTACGGTCAACAGATGCCTTTGCAGAATCATTATTTTCTGACCCCCTACATCTATAATCCATCCCTGGCAGGCAGTGAAAATCACGCGATAATCTATCTGGATCGGCGGCAGCAATTCGGCTCCAGCCTGGCGCCTACCAACACCTCCTTTACTTTCAACACCCCGGTAGCCAGTTCCGGAGGGTTTGGAGTATCGTTCTTTAACACTTCATGGGACACCGCCTCTCAGTCGTTGGCCTACGTATCTTTTGCCCGGGTGATCCCTCTGGCGGAGGACCAGTTTTTCCACTTCGGATTCTCAGCGGGATTTGGTCAGGACCGAATTGAACTGAAAAGTATTAACAATCCCAGCATTCCGGGACTCCAAAGTGCTGAAGAAAACATCATGTATGCCGACGCCCAGTTGGGGTTTGCTTACCGCTGGAAAGAACTACAGGTAGGTTTTACCCTGCCAAGTATGTTTGGTCACGAACCCATTAATTTGGAAGACCCAGAAGAGAACGACTTCAGTAAAATTGATTTTGACCCTTTCCGAGGGGTGCTGTTATCGGCCGGATACCGGGTACCGCTAAATGACCAGATTGAACTGCAACCTCAACTGCTGTACAGGATTAACAAGGACTCCGTCAATCAATGGGAAGCGGCAGCTATTGCTCACTTCCAAAAACAGTTTTGGGCCGGGATTATTTACCGCCAAAATTACGGGGCCGCCGGAATTGTGGGTCTAAAGATCCAGGATATTGCCTCCATAAGCTATTCAATGGAATTTTCGGGATCTCAGGAGTTTAGCCCCGCCAACAATAATCACGAGATCCAACTAGGCATTCGCATCGGTCCTACCCGTCCCCCGGTCAAGAAAGGATTCAAGATCATTAAGGAAAAACAGGAGGGTAATCCCAAACCCAGATTCTACTATCAACCCAAAAGGACCAGTCGCAGCGGTTAAGCTAAATCAATCCCGATCTGGTACGAATCCATGCAGAATGCTGACCAGTACCGCCAGGATGAGACTGAAAAGGATGGCCCAGAGAAATCCATCCACCGTGAACCCGGGAACCAGCCATTCCGCCAACAAAATCAGGGCGGCGTTGATCACCAAGAGAAATAAACCCAGGGTAACAATAGTTACCGGGATGGTTAAGATCACCAGGATTGGTTTAAGAAAAATATGAAACAGGGACAATACTGCTGCCACCAGGATAGCAATTCCGAAGCTTTCCACCTGGACATGCGGATTCAGTAAATAGGCAGTGGCAACTACCGCTACCGCGGATAACAAAAGTTTAATTAGGGTTTTCATATAAAGTTAGATTTATTCATACCAAGAAGCATATTTGATGTAATTGTGGGGCGTTCTTTCCAGCACCTGCCTCATCTTTTCATCCACCGGTTTTATTTCCCTGGCCGGTATACCGGCATAAAGCATTCCGGGCTTGATCTTAGTACCCGCCAATACCACGGAACCAGCTGCTACCAATGCCCCGGCTCCCACCACGGCATGATCCATCACCACCGCCCCCATTCCTATTAAGGCTCCCGCTTCCACTACACAGCCATGTACAATGGCGTTGTGACCGATTGAAACGTTTTCGAATATAGTGGTAGATGCCGTGCGGTAGGTCCCGTGAATCACTACACCATCCTGAATATTAGTGGCATTACCTACCTTTATACTATTTACATCGCCCCGCAATACTGCCTGAAACCACACACTGCATTGATTCCCCAGCTCAACCTCACCCACTACGGTGGCGTTATCGGCAAGGAAACAATCTTTTCCTATTTTGGGCAAAATGCCATTTACTGGTTTTATTAAGGCCAAATATCCGGAACTACTTGAGGACCGTCAATTTATGTGTCCCATGGGACCAAGTCAAGCTAATCCCATACTATTTTTAACTCCTTTGTTTAACTGACATTTTGTCATTTTTTGAATGTAATTGGTTATATTTGCCCTTTGGTTACACCTGAAAAAGACCGGGCCCAGGGCAAGCAATGGAGTTAATTAGTGACATCAATATAATCAACAATACTTCTGATAATCAGAGTGTTATACCCGATACTATATCCGTTAACTCTCCTGTTTCCAAAAAAAAGCTCTACATAGAAAGCTATGGTTGTCAGATGAACTTCTCAGATAGTGAAATTGTCTCTTCCATCATGCAAAAACAGGGGTTTGGTTCTGCGGCCACTGCAGAAGATGCCGATGTCATATTTATAAATACCTGCTCCATTCGTGACAAAGCGGAACAAACGGTTCGAAAAAGGCTTTCTCAATTCAATTCACTAAAAGAGAAAAAACCTGAAATAACCATCGGTGTATTGGGGTGTATGGCAGAAAGGTTAAAGACCAAGCTACTGGAAGAAGAAAAGATCGTGGACCTGGTGGCAGGGCCGGATGCCTACCGGGATATTCCAAACCTGCTTTTAGAAGTTGAGGAGGGCCAGAAAGCCGTCAATACCTTCCTGTCACGAGAGGAGACTTACGCCGACATAAGCCCGGTGCGATTGAATTCCAATGGCGTTACAGCATTCATTTCTATCATGAGAGGCTGCGACAACATGTGTTCATTCTGCGTGGTACCATTTACCCGGGGCCGAGAGCGCAGCAGAGACCCAAACTCTATCGTTAACGAGGCCAGGGACCTGTTTGAGAAAGGGTACCGGGAAGTTACCCTGCTGGGTCAAAACGTGGACTCGTACAAATGGTCACCTGATGCTGAACTGAAAGGAAAAGCACAGATTGAAAAGAACGGCACCGACGATTTTATCAACTTTGCACAGTTACTGGAAATGGTAGCCCGGGTGGACCCTTTACTGAGAATACGGTTCTCCACTTCCCACCCAAAGGACATTACCGATGAAGTATTGCATACCATGAAGCGGTATGACAATATCTGCAAGTATATCCATCTGCCTGTTCAAAGTGGTAGTTCGGAAGTACTTGAGCGAATGAACAGGACCTATTCCAGGGAATGGTACCTGGATAAAATCGCTGCTATACGCAACATTCTGGGTGAAGCGTGCGGGATATCCAGCGACATGATCACAGGTTTCTGCGGGGAAACCGAGCAGGACCACCATCAGACCCTTTCCTTAATGGATAGGGTGAAGTACGACTTCTCCTATATGTTCTACTATTCCGAACGACCTGGAACCCTGGCCGCTAAAAAATTTGCAGACGACATCGATTTAAGCACCAAAAAACGTCGTCTACAGGAGGTCATTGCCAGACAACAGCAACATTCACTGGAACGCAATCAGCGGGATCTGAACCAGGTACACAAAGTATTGATCGAGGGATATTCAAAGAGATCCAGGGACTTTCTTCAGGGTCGAACCAGTGCCAATAAAGTAGTGGTTTTCCCCAAAAAAGATCATAAAAAGGGAACCTATGTGGACGTAATGGTCAACGACTGTACCGCGGCCACTTTACTGGGGGAAACCGTTTGAATATGACCGATTCGGAAATATTAAGTATAAAGCAACGCTTTGGGATCATAGGCAACTCTGCTTCGTTGAAACATGCCATTGAAGTTGCTGCCCAGGTGGCCCCCACCGACATGACAGTGTTGATCACCGGCGAAAGCGGCAGTGGAAAGGAATCATTTTCCAAGATAATCCACCAGCTGAGTGCCCGAAAACACGGTAAACTTATCGCTATTAACTGTGGTGCCATTCCGGAAGGCACCATCGATTCGGAATTATTCGGTCATGAGAAAGGTTCCTTTACCGGGGCCCATGAGGCCAGGAAAGGATACTTTGAGGTCACCGACGGAGGCACGATTTTTCTGGATGAAATTGCTGAAATGCCACTGGGAACCCAGGCAAGGTTATTAAGGGTACTGGAGAATGGGGAGTTTATCAAAGTGGGATCATCAAAGGTACAGAAAACAGACGTCCGGGTGGTGGCTGCCAGCAATGTTGACCTGCAGTCGGCAGTAACTGACGGGAAGTTCAGGGAAGACCTCTACTATCGGTTAAGTACCGTGCCCATTAGCGTCCCCCCGCTGCGAGATCGAGGGGAAGATATAGTGTTGCTTTTTAGAAAATTTTCATCGGACTTCTCAGAAAAATACCGGGTGAAACCCATACAATTGACAGAGAACGCCCAGGCAGTCTTACTGGAATACCGGTTTCCCGGCAATATTCGACAACTGAAAAACCTGGTAGAACAGATGTCCGTGTTGGAAATGGATCGAACCATCAATGCGGATACCCTTAGAAAATACTTGCCTCCCGACTACCGCAGTGTGCCCATGTTGTACAAAAAAGCCACCGATCGCGCTGCAGATGTTTCTGAAAGAGATATTTTATATAAGGTATTGTTCGACATGAAGCAGGATGTAACCGAACTAAAAAAACTGGTGTTCCAGCTTCTCAGCAGCGATCAGGACGAGCAACTACTGCAAAAACACAAGGGTTTGTTCAAAAATCTGGAAGAGGAATCCGATACCCAAACCTATATTCTCAGCAATGGTAACCAACCCGACAACAAGGTTGGTTACGAAGACTCAGAGGACACCGGGAGCAATGATGATCTTATTGAAGATATTACGCACGAAACCGAACCGGATGACTCCCTGTCTATTGAAAAAAAGGAAAAGGAGCTTATCATCAAAGCATTGCAGAAAAACAACAACAAGCGGAAGTATGCCGCCCAGGACCTGGGAATATCAGAGCGGACACTTTACCGCAAAATAAAGCAGTATCAAATCGATGAATAAACTTTGTTTCATAGCATTGATGGCCCTGATATTCACTGGGTTCAGCAGCTGCGGGGTTTATACTTTTACCGGAACCAATACCAACGCCCAGACCATCTCCGTGTTGAACTTCTACAATGATACCGGTATGGGCCCGGCAAATTTAAGCCAGGAGTTTACTGAAAGATTGCGTGACTATTATCAGCGGAATACCAGCCTGGCGATAGTAGAGTCAGGTGGAGAACTGGTGGTAGAGGGCAGTATTGTGGGTTATAATACCATGCCGGTGGCCCCGATTGCATCAGGCAATGACCAACAGGCAGACGTGGCCGGTTCTACCCGACTTACTATCCGGGTACAGGTAGATTTTACCAATACCCTTAATGAGGAAGAGGATTTTAGTCGCAGTTTCTCATTTTATGACGATTTCGATTCCCGGACCTCTAATCTTACCGCAGAAGAAGATCAACTGATAGATACTATATTCGAGCAGATAATTTTTGATGTTTTTAATGCTACCGTGGCCAATTGGTAATTTTTGTTAATTTATTATTTTTGATTTTAAACCAAAAACCGTGTGAATAAGACCAAGTTTCTTGAGCTAGTCAGGAACCCCGATTTGATTGAAGAAAAGGACTTGACGAAGCTAGACGAACTTATCTCAGAACACCCCTACAGTCAGATCATCCATGTGCTGAATGTCAAAGGCCGGAAGGCTTACGGAAAAACCGACGTTGAGCAGTTATTGAATCTGGCTGCCACCTATACTTACGATCGCAATATTCTGCGCAACATTATAGAGGGGCCTGAGTTGAATGAAAGCAGCCCCCAGGAGTCTGCCATGGAAGCTGAATCCGAAGAATCCGGAGTTGAAGAAACTTCAGATTTTGACTGGGTGCAACAGGATGATGACGACGATATTTTTGTAGATCAAATTCCAGAGATAGCCCCAACCATAGCGGCCTCCGTTGCTGATGATGCCGGAGTGGAGTCCCCTGATACGAGCGAAGAAGTAAAGGATGAAAAATCCACGGAGGAGGTAAGCGCTGAAGCAGCAGTTACCGAGAAGGAAATCATCCGGGAAGCCCCCGAAACAGAAACTCCTGCCCAAACGCCCACCCGGAAAGAAGCTGAAGAAGAAAAGGAAGAACCGGCGAAAATGGCAGCTACCAAAGAATCAGAGAAAGAGGAAGCCGACCAAACAGCAACCGCAGAAGAGGCCCCCGAGCATATGGATGATACTGCCATACAAGAGGAGCCGGAGGTGCAGCAAGTGGATGATGGGAAAGAAGCAGCATCCGGTGAAGCAACAGAGCCGGGAGAGGAAGATAGTCAGGCAGACCCTCTGGCACTGGAAATTGAGGCCGGGAGTATTCATGCAGAATTGCTAAAGAACCTCAATGAGCTCCAGGAAAGCAAGCAAGCTCTCAGTGATCAATCAGATAAGAACGGTGGAGCAAAAAGCCAGGAAGAACAAATAGAGATAATAGACAACTTTATTAAGAACTCACCGGTGTTGTCCAAGCCGAATTTAAATGCCGAGTCAGAAGGAACTTCTCAGGATGACCTCTCCAAAAACAGCACTATGCTGGGTGAAGAGATAGTCTCCGAAAACCTCGCCAAGATCTATTTAAAGCAAGGCAGGCGTAAGGACGCAGAAAAGATTTATAAGAAATTAATTAGGAAGTTTCCACAAAAAAAGGGTTACTTTGCAGACCAAATTCAAAAATTAAAGAAGAAATAGCGATGTTGGGTATTATTTTGGGACTGGTACTGGTAATTTGCGTGCTTTTGGTTTTGATCATTTTAGCGCAAAATTCAAAGGGAGGTGGACTATCCAGTCAGTTTGGCGGGTCGGCTACCAGCCAGATCATGGGAGTTAAACGCACCGGAGACCTGTTAGAAAAACTCACCTGGGGTTTCGCCATAGCCATACTGGTGTTAAGCCTGGGAGCCAATAAGATTATCGACAAACGTCAACCTCTTGAAGGAGCTGTCAGCCCCAATGTGGAAGCGGCTCAGCAAAAATCTGCCATTCAAAATTTCACTCCGGATCTTTCCGGTGGTGCGGAAGCTACCGATGGCATCGAAGTAGTGGACTCAGCTTCAGCTGAGTAAACTACGATTTAGTAATTCGCTACCATTCACTAAACTCACGCATTCACCAACTCACTTATTGGTCTAGGCTGCTGCACTAATATACTTCACCAATAACCGTTTGGCGACCGGCATAGCGGTTTCGTGAAATGGTATGTCCTGTTTAATATCTACCAGGTAGGTAGCGGGATTGGGCCTGTCGGGATATTTCTTTATCAGCTCCAGCTTCAAACTCTCGAAGGTTCTGCTAAGCTTTTTTTCCACCGTCTCCAGGTACTTGGTATGAATACCTCGGTATTTCTCTTCTACATTTTCAAATACGGTAATCTGGTACTGGTAAACCTGGGTAGCACTTTTGGATCGCTCATTTACCAACAGGTAGCCGTCATTGGCATATAAGGGACAAACGCCAATAGGTTCCACTTCCAGTTGCTCCTCGATGTATTCATACAGGCTTTTTCCTTCATTCAGGGTTTGTCGAAAGGCCGGAATAGCAAACCCAAGAATTTGCTCAAGCTCCGACATCAATAAGTCATCCTCCACGATCTTTTGGTAGTGGATCTTGAGCTTCTCAAAATCGGCTTTTTTGATTTTACCCGGAAAGTTCTCAAACAACAATTCTTTGTTCTGTTTGATTGACTGCAGGTTTTGATAGTGAAAAACCAGATCCGACAGGCAGGGGTATAGTTTCTGATCCTCAAAATATGACTTTACTCCCTGCAAATAGCTGAGAAGAACATACTTCTTGTATTCAAAATCGATTAAACCCTTGGTGAGCCAGTCTTTTTCCAGATTTTTCATATATCCATAGTTTTCTTAGTTAGAACAATCTAGACAATCTGACAGTTCGAGGCAAGAGAAAAGTGACTGTCGGTTATCACAATGTAATATTGTCAGTAAAAATATGTCAGGCAGTTAGTTTGTTGCCAAAACACTGCAAAAATGGCGGTTTTCTAGTAGTATTGTGGCCTTAATCCACATTTGGCATAGGAAATGCTATTGGTGTGAGTAGTTTTTGAAGAACGTTTAAACAAAAATTTAATATAAAAATGTCCAAAGTAAACATTAAACCTCTGGCAGATCGAGTTATCATTGAGCCTGCCGCGGCTGAAGAAAAAACAGCTTCAGGTATCATTATACCAGACACTGCCAAAGAGAAGCCTCAAAAGGGTTCCGTAGTTGCAGTAGGAGACGGTAAAAAAGATGAGCCTATTACTGTTAAAGTTGGTGACAGCGTACTGTATGGAAAATATGCCGGTACGGAGATCACTATTGATGGCAAAGAATATTTGATCATGCGAGAGTCAGATATTTTTGCTATTGTTTAACCAAATTACATTTTTCAAATCCACAAAAAACTTAAGAAAAAATGGCAAAAGATATAACCTTTGATCAAGACGCAAGAAATGCGATTAAGAAAGGGGTAGATAAACTAGCTGAAGCGGTTAAGGTTACCTTAGGACCTAAGGGACGCAACGTTATCCTAGACAAAAAATTTGGAGCCCCAAGCTTCACCAAGGACGGTGTTTCGGTAGCCAAAGAGATCGAATTAAAAGACCCCATTGAAAACATGGGTGCTCAACTGGTAAAAGAAGTAGCTTCCAAAACCGCTGACGATGCGGGTGACGGAACTACCACTGCTACCGTATTGGCACAATCAATTTTCGCTACCGGTATTAAAAACGTAGCTGCCGGTGCCAACCCTATGGACCTGAAAAGGGGCATTGAGAAAGCAGTTACCGCGGTGGTAGAAAACCTGGCCTCTCAATCCAAAGCCATCACCAACTCTGACGAAATTGCCCAGGTAGGAACCATTTCTGCCAACAACGACAGCGAAATCGGTAAAATGATCGCCGACGCCATGGACAAAGTTGGTAAAGACGGAGTAATTACCGTGGAAGAAGCCAAGGGAACCGAAACTGAAGTAAAAACAGTGGAAGGTATGCAATTCGACCGTGGTTATTTGAGTCCTTACTTCGTTACCAACACCGACAAGATGGAAGCTGAGTTAGAGACTCCTTATATCCTGATCTACGACAAGAAGATCTCTGCCATGAAAGAATTGCTCCCGGTATTGGAAGCAGTGGCACAAACCGGCAAGCCTTTATTGATCGTAGCAGAGGATGTTGACGGTGAGGCACTGGCTACCCTGGTTGTAAACAAAATCAGGGGATCTCTGAAAATTGCCGCGGTGAAAGCTCCCGGATTTGGTGATCGCAGAAAGGCCATGTTGGAAGACATTGCCATCCTCACCGGAGGTACCGTGATCAGTGAAGAAAGAGGGTACAAGCTGGAAAACGCAACCATCGATTACCTGGGTACCGCCGAGAAAGTGAATATCGACAAAGACAATACCACCATCGTAAATGGTGCTGGTAAGAAAGAAGATATCACTGCCCGTATCAACCAGATCAAATCTCAAATCGAAACTACCACTTCTGATTACGATCGCGAGAAATTGCAGGAGCGATTGGCTAAACTTTCAGGAGGTGTGGCTATCCTG
>JAUIKU010000159.1 GCA_030430675.1 Bacteroidia bacterium
GTGGAGTACAAGGCGATCAACCTGGATACCTTACAGCAACTGGCTGAATCTTCCAAGGAAAAAGCAATTACCTTCGACTTGCTGGTAGCCAATGGTTTGGCAGGGAAGAAAGATCTGGTAAAAATATTGGGACGTGGAGCGTTAACCGAAAAAGTGGAAGTTTCCGCCCATGCATTCTCAGCTTCAGCTTCAGAGGCAATTGAAAAAGCTGGTGGCAAGGCGGTCATTATAGGATAATGAAGAGATTCTTTCAAACCATACGAAACATATTCTCGATAGAGGACCTGAGAGTCAGGATCATCAATACCATTGGGTTTCTGATTATTTTTCGTCTGGGATCCTATGTGGTTCTTCCTGGAGTAGATCCGGATAAACTAACCACGCCAGGTGGAATATTTGATTTCCTGGATATATTTCTGGGAGGTGCTTTTAACAGGGCATCAATATTTGCCCTGGGGATTATGCCCTACATTTCCGCATCTATTGTAATTCAGCTGCTAACAGTAGCTGTTCCCTACTTCCAGAAGATGCAGAAAGAGGGGGACTCCGGGCGAAAGAAAATGACCCAGATAACCAGGGTACTGACTATAGCTATTACTGCAGCCCAGTCAATAAGCTATATCGCGGTTACTATTCCGGCAGAGGCTATTCTGGTAGACAGTCGACTGTTCTTCACCGTAACTTCTGTGGTTATAATTACCACCGGGACCATGTTCTGTATGTGGCTGGGTGAGCGAATTACCGATAAAGGAATCGGCAATGGTATTTCCATGTTGATCATGATCGGAATCATCGCGGGATTCCCTCAGGCCCTGATACAAGAAGCAGCGGCCAAAGGAATGCAGGGTGCCCTGTTGTTCATACTGGAGATTCTGGCATTGTTCTTTGTAGTGATGGCGGTGGTTATGCTGACTCAGGCAGTCAGGAGAATTCCCGTACAATACGCCAAGCAGGTAGTGGGGAACAAGGTTTACGGCGGTCAACGGCAATACATTCCGCTTAAGGTCAATTCCAGTGGGGTAATGCCTATTATCTTTGCTCAGGCACTGATGTTTATACCTGGCATGGTAGCTGGCTTCTGGAGAGAAAGCAGTGAGATCGCCAATGCCATAGGTAATACCTTCAACGACTTTACTTCCTGGCAATACAATGTGGTATTCGGAATTCTGGTGGTGGTGTTTACGTTTTTCTATACTGCCATAACAGTAAACCCCAACGATATTGCCGACAACTTGAAACGAAACGGAGGTTTTATTCCTGGGATCAAACCAGGGAAACAAACCTCTGAATTTATTGATACTGTACTGACAAGAATTACCCTTCCCGGGTCAATATTTCTGGCTATCGTAGCCATTTTACCGGCAATTGCCAGTTTGGCTGGGGTCACCCGAGGATTCTCATACTTCTATGGAGGAACCTCATTGTTGATTATGGTGGGAGTAATACTTGATACGCTGCAACAAATAGAAAGTTATTTGTTGATGAGACATTATGAAGGACTGATGAAATCCGGAAGGATAAAGGGTCGATCTCAAAATATCGCGGTGGCGTAGATGATCTACTATAAGTCCAGCGAGGAGATTGATATAATCAGGGAGAGTGCTGAGATACTCAGCCGCGCTCATGCGGAGGTAGCTAAGCTTATAGCACCTGGTGTGACCACACAATCCCTGGACCGGGTAGCAGAGGAGTATATAAAGGACCATGGAGGTGTACCCTCGTTTAA
Source organism: Bacteroidia bacterium (assembly GCA_030430675.1). GTDB lineage: Bacteria > Bacteroidota > Bacteroidia > Cytophagales > Cyclobacteriaceae > SZUA-3. The sequence goes on from JAUIKU010000159.1 coordinate 1,727, forward strand.
GGGTTACAACGGGTTTCCCGGTTCTTTGTGTATTTCAGTCAATGAGCAAGTAGTGCACGGAATACCCGGTACTACTACATTAACGGAAGGGGATATCGTTACCATTGACTGTGGGGTATTCTATAAGGGGTTTCATAGTGATGCGGCATATACCTATCCGGTAGGGGAAGTAACTGAGGAGGTAAAGAAATTACTGAAGGTTACTAAAGAATCACTTTACCTGGGTATTGAAAATGCCAAATCCGGAAACCGCATAGGCGATATAGGTTTTGCTATTCAGCGGTATGTAGAAGATTCGGGGTTTAGTGTGGTCAGGGAATTAGTGGGTCACGGCATCGGGAAGACATTACACGAGAGCCCGGAAGTGCCTAATTATGGCAAGAGGGGTAGAGGGACGAAATTGAAATCAGGGTTGATCCTGGCCATTGAACCAATGGTAAATATGGGAACCAGGAATGTGATACAGGAGTCTGATGGCTGGACCATAAGAACCCGGGATCATAAGCCTTCGGCTCATTTTGAGCATACGGTGGCCGTAATGAATGGCACACCTGAAATTTTGACAACCCATAAGTATATCGAAGAAGTGTTTAATATATAATGGCAAAACAGGCATCAATAGAACAAGACGGAACCATAACTGAGGCACTGTCGAATGCAATGTTCCGGGTGGAGTTAGAAAATGGGCATCAGGTGATAGCTCATATATCCGGAAAAATGAGAATGAATTATATAAAAATACTTCCGGGTGATAAGGTGAAGTTGGAAATGTCCCCTTATGATCTTACTAAGGGAAGAATAGTATACAGATATAAATAACCAGGGCAATGAAAGTAAAAGCATCTGTAAAAAAACGCAGCGCGGATTGTAAAGTAATTCGCCGGAAAGGTAAAGTATATGTCATTAATAAGAAGAACCCTCGCTTTAAGCAGCGACAGGGATAAGAAAAAATTAAATCAATAGATAATGGCTAGATTTGCAGGAGTCGACATTCCGGATCAAAAAAGAGGCGAAATAGGATTAACCTACATTTATGGAATAGGTCGCCGTTCCGCTCAAAACATTCTTACTAAGGCTGAAATTGACTGGGACAAAAAAGTGGGAGAATGGACTGATGATGAGTCTAACAGGATTCGCAGTATCATCAGTGAGGAGTTTAAGGTAGAAGGTGTCCTAAAGTCAGAAGTTCAGCTCAGCATCAAGCGATTGCTGGATATAGGTTGTTACCGTGGATTGCGGCATCGGAGGGGTTTGCCCGTCAGGGGTCAGAAGACCAAGAACAACGCAAGAACCAGAAAAGGAAAAAGGAAGACCGTTGCGAACAAGAAGAAAGCTATTAAGTAAATAGCTTGAACAATAATTATTATGGCACAGAAACGAAAGGATAAGGCAAAGAAAAGAGTAGTGGTAGTAGAGCCGGTAGGACAGGCTCATATACGCGCTTCTTTCAACAACATCATTATTTCATTGACCAATAATCAGGGTCAGGTAATTTCCTGGGCCTCTGCTGGTAAGATGGGATTCAAAGGATCCAAGAAGAATACTCCGTATGCCGCTCAGATGGCTGCTGAGGACTGCGCCAAGAAGGCACATGACCTGGGTTTGCGTAAGGTAGAAGTATTTGTCAAAGGTCCCGGAGCTGGCAGGGAGTCTGCCATCAGGACCATTCAGAATACCGGGATTGAGGTGACGGCCATAAAGGACGTAACCCCGTTGCCGCACAACGGTTGTCGGCCGCCAAAAAGAAGAAGAGTTTAATATTATAAAGCATTTAAGGTAGATGGCTAGATATACAGGACCACGAGCAAAGGTCGCCCGCAGATTTTCAGATCCTATTTTTGGGCCTAGTAAAGCAGTTACGAAAAAGGCTTACCCTCCCGGACAGCATGGGAGAGGCAGAAGACGCAAGCAATCGGAGTACGCAATCCAGCTGATGGAAAAGCAAAAGGCCAAATACACCTATGGTGTGCTGGAGCGGCAGTTTGCCAACCTTTTTCACAAGGCTTCCAGAAAAGGTGGAATCACCGGAACAGTATTGTTGCAACTTCTGGAGTCCAGGTTGGACAATGCAGTTTTCAGGTTGGGGATTGCTCCAACCCGCAGGGCTGCCCGACAACTGGTTACACATAAGCATATCACAGTAAACGGGGAAGTGGTTAATATCCCATCATTTGCACTTAGACCCGGTGATAAAGTAGGAGTGAGAGAAAAATCAAAATCCCTGGAGGCTGTGGTGGACAGTCTGGCGGGAAGGGCCGGCAAGAAATTCTCCTGGATGGAGTGGAATGCCGATTCAATGGAGGGAACTTTCATCAATGTTCCTCCCCGGGAAGAAATACCTGAAAACATCCAGGAGCAGTTGATTGTTGAGCTATACTCCAAGTAAAAGGCTCGATACCCATATTAAGATATTTATCGCTATTAAAAACACCAAGTAATATGTCAATACTAGCATTTCAGATGCCTGAAAAAGTGGCAATGGATAAGGCCGATGATTTTAAAGGTTTGTTCATTTTCAAACCCCTGGAAAAGGGATATGGAGTAACCATTGGAAACGCATTGCGCCGGATTCTCCTGTCTTCTCTGGAGGGCTATGCCATTACCGGGATTAAAATACCTGGTGTATTGCATGAATTCTCTACCATAGAGGGAGTAGTAGAGGACGTATCAGAGATTATCTTGAATCTTAAAATGGTTCGTTTCAAAAAGATAGCTGATGTAATAGATAACAAGATCAATATCTCCATTAAGAGTCAGACCGAGTTCAAAGCAGGGGACATTGCAAATTTCACCAGTTCTTTTGAGATTCTGAACCCGGATTTGTTGATCTGCCAGCTCAATGAGTCGGTAAATCTGGAATTTGAAATTACGGTGGAGAAAGGTCGTGGCTACCTGCCTGCTGAAGAAAATAAACCAAGTGAGCAGGTGTTTGGCTTTATTCCCATAGATGCGGTGTTTACTCCTATTGTCAATGTGAAATACACCGTTGAGAACACCAGGGTTGAGCAGAAAACCGACTACGAAATGTTGATTCTGAATATTGAAACAGATGGTTCAATACATCCTGAAAGTGCGCTTAAAGGGGCAGCCAATATTTTGATCCAGCATTTCATGTTGTTTTCCGATCAAACCATGTTCCTGGAAACAGCAGATCAGGGAGAACCGGAGGCAGTGGATGAGGAAATGCTTCACATGAGAAAACTGCTTAAGACACCACTGAACGATTTGGATTTGTCGGTAAGAGCATACAACTGCCTGAAAGCAGCTGATGTAAAAACTTTGGGAGACCTGGTCAGATTGGAGATTTCCGACATGATGAAGTTCAGGAACTTCGGGAAAAAATCGTTGGCAGAGTTGGAGCAGTTGGTAGCTGACAAGAATCTCACCTTTGGTATGGACTTATCAAAGTATAAACTTGAGGAGGACTAATTAAAAATGAGACACGGGAAAAAGATAAATCATCTGGGTAGAACGGCTTCACATCGCAAAGCCATGCTATCTAACATGGCAACTTCCCTGATACAGAATAAGAGGATAGTGACCACTGTGGCCAAAGCGAAAGCGCTTAAAAAATATGTGGAACCTATTATTACCAAGTCCAAAACCGATACCACACATTCCAGACGAATGGTGTTTCGTTATCTGCAGGACAAGGAATCGGTCAATATCCTGTTTAATGAAGTATCAGAGAAGGTAGCTGACCGCGATGGCGGTTATACCAGGATACTGAAAACAGGTAATAGACTTGGTGACAACGCCAGTATGTGTGTTATCGAACTGGTCGATTACAATGAATCAATGCTGAAGGAAGCCAAGCCTAAAAAATCAAGGACCAGAAGGAGCAGAAGGGGGAAAGGTGGCAGCCAGCCTGCCGCTGACACAGCGACCGCTGCAGCAGTTGCGGCCACTGCTGTGACCGAGCAGCAGGAAACCGCGGTAGAGGATACGGCCACAGAGGAGGCTGCCAGTGAAGCGAAAGCGGATGAATCCGTTGAAGAGGCAGGTGCAACCGAGGAAGTAACAGCAACAGATACTGAAGAAGAAACCCCTGCGGCAGAGGATAAGGCAGAAGAAGCTTCGGAAGAAGAGGAATGACGGTCTTCCTATAAATATTTGAGGGGATTAAGCAGATGTTTAATCCCTTTTTTTATTTTTGTGACAATTTGTTTCCAGCTCAAATAGCAATTTATACATGCCAATGAAAAAAGCTCCAAACACTACCGAAGCGTACCTGATGTTACAGGATGGACAAGTTTATAAGGGAGTAGCAATCGGTAAAATTGGCACTACCGGTGGAGAGATCTGTTTTAATACAGGTATGACGGGGTACCAGGAGATTTATACAGACCCTTCCTATTACGGTCAGATAATTGTAAATACTACCTCACATATTGGGAATTACGGCACCGTAAGTTCCGAGCAGGAATCAGACAAGCCCAAGATCAGCGGCCTGGTAGTTAATAGTTTTTCCAGTGACTATAGCAGGAATGTAGCACATGAGTCTCTGAATCAATATCTGGAGCAACATCAGGTAGTGGGGATCAGTGAAATTGACACCAGAAAGCTGGTCCGCCATATTCGCAGTAAAGGTGCCATGAATGCCATAATCTCATCGGATATTTCTGATTTGAAAGAGATTGAACAAAGGCTCCAACAGGTGCCGGATATGGATGGTTTGGAACTGGCGTCTTCAGTATCGACTACTGAAACTTACTTTGTTGGTGATTCGGATGCCCAATGGAAGGTAGCAGTATTAGATCTGGGTGTCAAAAAGAGTATTCTGAACAATTTCGCCAGCCGGAATTGTTACCTGCAGGTATTTCCCGCGCGTACCTCCTTTGAAGAAATGGAAATGTGGCAGCCGGATGGTTACTTCATCAGTAATGGGCCTGGCGACCCGGCCCCCATGGACTATGCGGTACAAACTGTAAAAAGGATTATGGAGGAGGACCGTCCGGTATTTGGTATTTGTTTGGGACACCAGATACTGGGGCTGGCCTGTGGTATTTCAACTTATAAAATGCACCATGGACACCGTGGGTTAAATCACCCGGTAATTAACTTGCAAACGGGGTTATGTGAAGTAACCTCGCAAAACCATGGTTTTGGTGTTTCATCTGATGCGTTAAAAAATGCCGATCAGCTGGAGGTTACACACATAAACTTGAATGACGAAACAATTGAGGGTATGAAGGTCAAAGGAAAGCCGGCGTTCTCGGTACAGTACCATCCGGAAGCTTCCCCCGGCCCTCATGACAGCCGTTACCTGTTTGACCAGTTTCTTGAATTAATTAAAGAACATTCTAACCAGAAAATCAACCGATGAGTTTAATAGAAAATATACATGCCAGGCAAATACTGGACAGCCGGGGTAACCCCACGGTAGAAGTGGATGTAATAACCACCAACGGGTTTTTAGGAAGGGCTGCGGTCCCTTCCGGTGCATCAACCGGAGTACATGAGGCTGTAGAGCTCAGGGATGGTGACAAAGACCGTTTTATGGGTAAGGGGGTGAGTAAGGCGGTAAGCAATGTAAATGAATCTATAGCCAGCGAACTGGTTGGCTTACCAGTGTTTGAGCAATCGCGCATAGATCAGATTATGATCGACCTGGATGGCACTGAGAACAAGTCAAAATTGGGAGCCAATGCTATCCTTGGGGTAAGTTTAGCGGTGGCCAAGGCCGCAGCACAAGAATCCGGACAATCGCTGTTCCGTTATGTCGGTGGGGTAAATGCGCGCACACTTCCAGTACCGATGATGAATATTTTAAATGGGGGTAGTCATGCCGATAACTCTATTGATTTTCAGGAGTTTATGATTATGCCTACCAATGCTCCCAGTTTCTCAGAGTCACTTCGCATGGGTACGGAAGTATTTCATAACCTGAAAAAAGTGCTTTCCAGTCAGGGATTGTCCACCAATGTTGGTGATGAGGGTGGATTTGCTCCTAACATTACTTCCAACGTAGGAGCGATTGAGGTAGTACTACAGGCTATTGAGAAAGCCGGCTACCGGCCTGGTGAGGATATTTCGATTGCCCTGGATGCCGCCAGTTCAGAATTCTATGATAGTGATAGTAAAACCTACCACTTCAAGAAATCAACGGGAGATAAACTGACTTCCGCTGAGATGGCGGAATTTTGGAAGCAGTGGGTTGACCAGTATCCCATAATATCCATTGAAGATGGCATGCATGAAGATGATTGGGAAGGCTGGAAGCTGCATACCGAATTGGCAGGTGATAAGGTGCAGTTGGTAGGTGACGACCTGTTCGTTACCAATGTTTCCAGGCTGGGAAGAGGGATCGATGAGGGTATTGCCAACTCCATACTAATTAAGGTAAATCAGATTGGAAGCCTGACAGAGACTATAAATGCAGTAAACCTGGCTACCCGGAACCAGTATACCAGTGTGATGTCACATCGATCCGGAGAGACCGAAGATAATACCATCGCAGACCTGGCAGTAGCTTTGAATACAGGACAAATTAAAACGGGATCAGCTTCACGGTCGGACCGGATGGCCAAGTACAATCAGCTGTTGCGGATCGAAGAGGAACTGGGCGACACTGCTGTCTTTTTAGGCGGAAATATTAGGTAGGGAGATACCGTTTGCCACTAATTTAACGTTTCAATAAAGGTTCCCTTTTTGATTTAGTAACCTAATGCTTATCTTAACCGGAGTTTTTATTAAGTCATTTATGATTAGGATTAAACGACTAAGCAGAAATTTTTACTTTATCTGCAGCATTTTATTCTTGGTTTGGATGTTGTTTTTTGACTCCAATGACCTGTTCCTTCAGTTTCAAAGAAGTACTAAGTTGAACCAGCTCAATGCTAAAAAGGCATTCTACCAGGACAAAATACAGGAAGTAGAAGCCGATCGATTGGAACTCTTAAGTGATCAGGAATTGTTGGAGAAGTATGCCAGAGAAAAATATCTGATGCGGAAACCTTCGGAGGATCTTTACATTGTGGTAGAGGGTCCTGAAAATAAATAGGATGCCGTAAGGGTTACAAAAAACACAACATATCCAATCCAAGTGATGAAAAAAATTGTCCAGATTCTGCTGCTCCTGATGATAACCTCCTATTGCTATGGGCAGCGATACTACGATCCTGAAGCGGAGCCGACATTTATGGACAGGGTTTACTTTGGTGGTGACTTTAGTTTTCAATTTGGAGACTTCACCGCCATAGTTGTTTCTCCGATAATGGGTTATATGGTAACCCCGCGATTTTCAGTGGGACCGGGTATTACTTATCAATATCTTAAGGGAGAAGCTTATGACTTTTACACCGGAAACGTATACAAATACGATTCAAATATCTTTGGTTATCGTGCTTTTGCCCGCTATCAGATTACTCCCATGTTTTTCGCATATACAGAATACGAAGCACTCAAGCTGGATTATCCTACCATTGATGGAACAGAGCTGGTAAGAGACTGGGTACCTGGGTATTTTATTGGAGGTGGAGTATTTCAGCCGGTAGGAGGTAGGGCAGGAATTGGTTTATCTGTCCTGTTTAATCTGATGTACGATGATCGCAAGTCCCCTTACAACAGCAACCTGGTGATCAGGGCAGGCGTCACCTTGTAGTTTCTTCCGTAGTCTCTGGCATATCCAGGTCAAACTGTTCAGCTATTTCCCGCAGATTCGAAACTACTGCAGGTAGTACGGGTATTCCTGCTTTTATCCTGCTTTGGTAGGTTAAGCGCTCCGGGTCACCGGGTATCAGTACCTGTTCTTCACCTGCAGGTTTGGAGTCTCTGAATCTGGTTATCCAACGATCCATGTCATTTTTGAATTCTTCTGCTGGTCGAAAAGCGTCAATTCGCATGGCACCAAAAAAATGTCCGATCCCTTTGCCAACCGGCGCTATTGGTTCCAGGTAGCTAACGAAGGGTGGTACCCAGGGTCCGTAGTTTGCCCCAGAAAATACTGCTGAAAAAATATCTACAATGCTACCCAGGCAATAGCCCTTGTGGCTGCCAAGTTCCCGGGTACCTCCCAGAGGTAACAACGCCCCACCTTGTTCCACACAGGTAGCATCGGTACTGGGTTTGCCCTGCTTATCCTGGGCCCATCCATGGGGTATCGGCTGATTCTTTCGTTTACTGATTTCCAGTTTGCCATTGGCCACCGTGGTGGTGGCAAAATCAGCTACGAAAGGCGGTTGCTGACCTGCGGGAATCGCCACTGCAATAGGGTTCGTGCCCAATAGCCGTTCCGCTGAAAATGTGGGTGCCACCAGGGGACTGGCATTGGTCATGGATATACCAATCATGTCCCTGGCTACCGCCAACAGTGCGTGATGTCCTGCAATGCCGTAATGGTTTGAGTTACGGACTGATACCCAGCCCGTTCCTGCAGACGCTGCTTTGTCCATAGCGTATTTCATGGCTTCAGGCGCCACTACTAACCCCAAACCTCCATCACCGTCTATTACCGCAGTACTGGGGGTTTCATGAACTACTTCTATCCTGGGGGTTGGATTTAACCGCTTCTTTTGCCATAACCTGATGTAGCCAGGCAGCCGGGCGATTCCATGGGAGTCAATACCTTTTAGATCTGCATCGATCAAAACTGCAGCGGCCCTCTGAGCATGCTCCTCTGAGCATCCCATGCTTCGGAACACATCCACAGAAAAATTTGTCAGCGATTGATGGGAAAATACCATAAGTGCCAGGTTTAGATTGCAAATATATCTTTCACTGTTCAAACACCAACAATATCGGCACTTTTACTAGGTGTTGGCGGGCTGCACCTTTAACCTTATATTTACCTCCATGGATAACAAACTGGAGCAAATACGGCTGTCTGGAGATGGTGTAGAACTCATTCCATTAGAGCGATCTCACCGGGAAGGATTGCTCGAGGCCGCTTCCGATGGTGCACTTTGGGAACTATGGTATACAGCAGTACCCTCCGGGAAAACTATTGACCGTTATATCGACCAGGGGCAGCAGGAGTTCAACAGAGGAAGTGCGCTTCCCTTTACTATAATAGACCGTGACAGCAAGCAGATTATTGGCTCTACCAGGTATCTAAATGTGGAGTTGTCACACAAGCGACTTGAGATTGGAAATACCTGGTATGCAAAATCATTCCAGCGCACTAATGTCAATACAGAATGCAAATACTTGCTGTTGAAGCATGCTTTTGAAAAATTAAATTGCGTTGCGGTGGAATTCAGGACGCATTGGCATAATCACCGGTCCAGAAATGCCATTTTAAGATTGGGTGCTAAGCAGGATGGAGTGCTGCGAAACCATCGTATCGACCAGGAGGGTAATTTGCGTGATACCGTGGTTTTTTCTATTATTCAATCCGAGTGGCCTACCGTGAAGAGATCGCTGCAGTTTATGTTGAAATAATTAACAGGCGAAGTAACTTCCAATTCACAAATGGCAATACACATCCTTAAACCCAATAATTTTTGATGGCAACCTGGATAGCTCTTTTGAGAGGGATTAACGTAGGTGGCAAACATATTGTTCCAATGAAAGAACTTGTCACACTGCTGGAAGCAAATGGTTTTGCCAACGTCAAGACTTATATTCAAAGCGGCAATGTGGTTTTTGAGAGCACTGAGAAGCCCGATGATGAGATCGGCTGTTTAATTGAAAATAAATACGGATTCAAGCCGTCAGTTTTTATAATGAGTACCAACGACTTTAGAAAATTTGCCGTAAACAATCCTTACAAAACTGCCCTGGGTAAAACCGTGCACTTTTTCATTTGTGACAAGGTTCCGGAAGTGGATTTTGAATTCCTGGAGACGCTGAAAGCAAAATCTGAAGAATACAA
>JAUIKU010000160.1 GCA_030430675.1 Bacteroidia bacterium
GACTACGAAATTGCCGCAGCTGAATTGGTGGTGACTTCGGATGGAATCACATTATGTAGTGCCGGAACTACCAGGTATGCACCAAATCGCACAGATATTGAAAGGTCTAAAGTGATGTGGCACCAGCTGGATGCCTACAGGTCCATGCTTAATGGAGATATGGAAGGGACGGAAAAGGCCCTGGAATTAGCCACTAGTTTGGAGGCAGAAACAGGCTATAGCTTTGGACCTCCGGATATTCCCTATCCCAGTTTTGAGCAGTACGGTTACTGGTTGCTGGAACAACAACGTCCGCAAGCGGCACTGGCTCTATTCAATCAAAGTCTGGATAGAATGCCCAACCGCACTAATGCTTTAAGAGGTAAATGGCAGTCATTGGAGATGATGGGCCGAAGTGATGAAGCGGAAACGGTGATGCAAAGCATCGAAAATATTGTTTTATCAAATAGTTGATTCAAAAATTGTTGCTCATTTATCGAATAAAGCCCCTGGTCTGGATCGTCTTTTTCCTGACTTTCGGCTGCTCTCAATCCCCGGAATATCACTTGATCTTACGCAACGGCACTGTCTATGACGGCTCTGGAAATCCTCCGGTGATGGCGGACATTGCCATTTCTCATGATACCATTGTACAGATTGGAAACCTAAACGGCGCCAAAGGAAAAATGGAAGTAGATGCTACCGGTTTGGCGGTGGCACCAGGATTTATCAATATGCTGAGCTGGGCCAACGTGAGCCTGTTGGAAGATGGCAGGTCACAAAGTGATATCAGACAGGGGGTAACATTGGAGGTAATGGGAGAGGGCAGTTCCATGGGGCCACTTTCCGATATCATGAGAAAAGAGCAGTTGGAAGCCCAAACGGATATTCGTTATGATATTCCCTGGACTACTCTTGGTGAATACCTTCAGTATCTGGAAGATAAGGGCGTTAGCACCAATGTGGCTTCATTTGTAGGTAATGGAACCCTGAGGAGACACGTGATTGGCTATGAGAACCGGAAAGCCACACCGGATGAGATAGGCCAAATGCAGCAGCTGCTAAGGCAGGCTATGGAAGAAGGAGCAGTAGGATTAAGCAGTTCCCTTTTATATGCACCCAGCGGCTATGCGGATACCGAAGAGCTAATCAAGTTGAGTACTATTGCGGCAGAATACAATGGAATGTATATCAGTCACATCAGAAATGAAGGCGCTGAATTGCTGCAGGCGATTGATGAACTGATCACCATATGCAGAACCGCCGGTTTGCATTCAGAGATTTACCATCTAAAAGCTTCCGGTCAGAAGAACTGGCATCTTCTGGATGCCGCTATTACCAAAGTAGACAGCGCCAGGCAAGCTGGGTTACCGGTTACCGCTGATATCTACACCTATGCTGCCAGTTCAACCGGTTTGCATGTACAGTTGCCTGATTGGGTAAGGGAAGGCGGGGTAAAAGCCACTATAGAGCGTTTAAAGGATCCCGGATTGAGACAAAAAGCACTGAACGAGATCCGTTTTGAACACAATCCCGACCGCATATTATTGGTGGGATTTAAAAATGAAGAACTCAGGAAATACATTGGCAAGAGATTGGATGAGGTAGCTGAAATAGTGGGTAAATCGCCACAGGAAACCATGGTAGATTTGATTGTGGAAGATGACAGCCGTATCCAGGTGGTATACTTCTCCATGTCTGAAGAGAACATTAAGAAAAAAGTGGCCATTCCCTGGGTGAGCTTCTGTTCCGACGCGGGAAGTTATACCAATGAGGGCGTGTTTTTAAACCAAAGCACCCACCCCAGGGCCTATGGTTCCTTCATAAGAGTAATTGGCAAATACTCACGGGATGAGGGGGTTATTCCGTTGGAAGAGGCTGTTAGAAAACTCACGTCTTTGCCGGCAGAGAATCTTAAATTGAAAAAGAGGGGACGTTTAGCCCCGGGGTATTTTGCAGACATCGTAGTTTTCGACCCTGAAAGCGTGCGGGATCTGGCCACATTTGAGGCACCTCATCAGTATGCCCGGGGAATGGTACATGTTTTTGTCAATGGCGTTCAGGTACTGCAGAACGGGGAACATACCGGAGCTCTCCCCGGAAAGTTTGTTAAAGGGCCTGGATATAAATCAAAGCTTTAAGTTGAAGTCCGGTTGTATACTAGGCGCCGTCAATAAAGGGATATATTTTAATGCCCAGTCCTTCTGCAACCTCAATTAGTTCCTGGCTGGGATCGCCATAAACTTCTATACTAGCATCCGATAACTCCAAAAGACGATCCAGCAGGGGACCTACATTACCGGTGTGGGCCAACACAGAATCGGAGTCCTGGTATACCTCCCAGGCTACACACTCCATCAATTCTTCATTCAGATACCATTCATACACCATGGTACCGGGGTCATTCTCCATCACCTCTGCAATTATTTTGGGAATTACCGCTTTAAAGGCTTCCAGGTTACCGGGCTTTATTTTGAATTTGGCAGTTACTTTGAGAGGGCGCATAAATTGTTCTTGCTGGTTAGTAAAATAGACTATTTATTTAGGTTTTCAAAAAAGGTAGCGTAGATATCCATGGAATCAAAAAAAAAGCAAAGAATTAGTCTCTTCACTTTTATCTTAAGTGGTGTACTATTCACCATGGGAGGCTTACTACTGATCGCGGAGTCTAAAATCTGGTTCGGACTACTGCAATTGGCAGCAGGTATTTTCAATTTTGGTGCGGTAGCATTCCGTAAAAAAGCTATCCGGGCCAGGCTGGAGTTGGTGGTATTTTTATTTAATATCCTGGTGGCTCTTAGCGTGGCCTGGGATTATATGCTGGCAGGAAAGCAGTACTTACAATATGCCTGGTTTATGGCTGCGTTATTATCTTGTATTGCTTTAATAATCACTGTACGAAAAAAATATGTGAATCCTTAAAGCAGTGGCTTGATATTTTCTGCAATATACCTGCCATCTCTTATAGTTAGCCCGTCGGGGTCGGTAATGGCTTCATCACATTCGTCTTCCATAATAATCCACCCCTGATAATTCGTTTCTTTAAGATAGGAGGTAACAGTTAGCAGGTCTATATCACCTTCACCGGTAGCTGCCCATTCTCCGTTGGTATACATGTCCTTGTAATGGACCAGGTTTACATACTGGCGATATTTTTTCACCACGGCTAATGGATCCATTCCCCCTTTGGCAATATGACCCAGGTCCGGACAGAACCCGGTGGCTTCAAGGTCGAGTCCCTGGAGCAAAATCTCATAATCGGATGCGTTACGGAAAACCGAACCCTGGGGAGAGTTGGGATGGTTGGAACAAATGATCCCTTTCTCAGCTGCACGACGCGATAGATCATTAACGCAGGCAATCATGTGCTGCTGACGCTGACTTAGGTGTTCCCGGTTTTGTCCAGGCATCTGAACGGTGAGCAGTACGGTTTCAGGAAAATATTCCAGGAATGAGATCCATTGATCAGCTCTGGATCGCTCTTCTGCTGTCTCTTGGGGATTTTTCCAGTCTTCAACGATACACAAAACAGCCAGTTCCAGCTGGTAGTGCTGCAACGCCTCTTTCATTTTAACAGGGTCAGCCAGGGCACCCATGAAGCTGGTTTCAGGTTCAACTCCTGCAAATCCGGACCGGGAGCAAACGTCAAATATGTGCTCCAGTTTTCCTTTGTATTGTTCTCCCGGCATTTGCCAGGTGTAGGTTTCACAGGCTAATTTTATCATTTATTTTCTATTAAAAATTCAGTGGTGATCCGGTTGAACCGTTCAAGGTCTTCCCAGTGATGAACGTGTCCTCCTTGGGGAAACCTTTCAATTTTAGCGCCGCGAATCTTTTCATATAGTGTTTCGGAAAAAGCCGGTGGAGTGAATATGTCCATCATGCCTATGGTGATCAAGGTAGGAGTATCAATCTGGTGCAAACGATCAACCGAATTGTGCGCAATGCAGGCATCTAACTGACCGTCAAATCCGGTCCGGGATTGAGGTGTAGGGTTTTCCAGGGCGCCCTTCTGAGCACTCTTTAAATCTTCAAGGTGCTGGTCGTAATAAGGTGGTGCGAAAATCCACAATTGCAGCAATTCCATAAAGTCATCCGCCGGTAATACCGGGCGCAGCTTTTTCAGGTTTTCATACACCGTCCTGGCAAAATTGTTAAAGGAAGGCCAGGTGCTGATTAAAACCAGGCTTTTTACTTTACCCGGATGATTCAATGCCAGTGCCTGAGCTATGGCACCTCCCATGGATATACCTGCTACCTGCGCCTGCGCTATACCCAGGTGATCCATTACCGCCGCGGTGTCATGGGCCATCATGGAGGTGCTGTACGGACCTTCAGGGGCATCGGACTTTCCAACTCCCCGGTTGTCTATCAAGATGCATTGAAAGTGCTTTTGGTATACTTCAACATGTTTCTCCCATAAATTGCCATCGGCACCGAATCCCATCAATAACACCAGTGGACTACCTTCACCCTTCACCTGGTAGTAGATCAATGTACCCCCGGAGTCTACAAATCCCGATTTTTGACTCATTCCTATGCTATTTAGTTGTTTTTATCCCACATGGAGCTTATAAAACTATGGCCATCGCGATAAACTTCCGGCAATGATGACTGATAGTTTCTCCAAACATTGATGCCAGAGGCGAACTCAGGATTATTTCGGCTAAACGCCTCAATAGTCATCCAGCCATCGTAGTTGATTGCTGCCAATGCCGAGAAAATCTCGTCCCATTTTACCTGGCCACTGCCCGGAGTTCCCCGATCGTTTTCAGTAATATGCACATGATGTATTAAATCAGCATGTTTTCGTATTGCCTGAGCGGAATCTTTTTCTTCAATATGGGCATGATGAGAATCAAAGATCATCTTGAGGTTAGGATGATCAACGGTTTTTACCAAATGTGATATGTCATCCAAAGTATTGTACAGGTAGCATTCGAAACGATTCAGAGCCTCCGGAGTAAGCACAATGTCACAGGATGCCGCATATTCCGCAGCTTTTCTCATTACTTCGGCACTATTTGCTCGCTCCAACGCGGTAGGCGGCTCACCTGAAAAATAGGCAAACGCCGAATGAAAGGGACCGCAGATTACTTCGGCCCCCAGTGCCTGGCCCATGTCAATCCTCCATTTCATTTGTTCCACCGCTTTAGCCCGTATTGCGGGGTCTGCGCTGGCGGGATTGCCATCTTCAAATATGGAGGTTACACAGGTACAGCCCAATTGGAGTTCCTCCAGCTTTTTTCCCAACGCCAAATAATTGGCTTCTCTCAGATCGCCAATGGGGACTTCTACTCCGTCAAATCCTGTTGCTTTCAGGTCCTCTAGTATTGGATATAGATTTTCATCTATATCGGTGGTCCACAACAACAGGTTCATACCAATTTTCATAAATCGTTATTTATTCAAAAACCAATAAAATGATTTTGCCCTCCAATAGCAATCCGGATTGCAAAAGCCCTTTCAACCTAAATAATTTTTCAATATAATGCAGACTCAATGGATAATGATATCAATTATGTCATAAAAGGTGTGGGTTTACCAGTAGTATTCCAGCATGGACTGACAGCCAATATCAACCAAACACAGGCCTTGTTGCTGGGGATTCCTGGTATTCAACTGATTTCCATAGATTGCCCGGGCCACGGTGCCAGCAAGCCAGAACCAAACTTTAAGCCTGGTTTCAACAGTTATGCGGATACTTTAATCAGGTGCCTGGATCGTTTTGATATTGAGCAGGCGGTATTCGGTGGCATATCCATGGGGTCGGGCATTGCCTTAAACATCGCCATGCGATATCCTCAAAGGGTTAAGGGATTAATATTGGTAAGGCCGGCCTGGCTGGATCAGCCTTTTCCCGCCAACCTGCAAATATTATTACCTGCTGCTGAATTGATGAATCAGCAGGGGGGACGAGAAGCATTTTGTAAGTTGGAACAGTTTCAACAGGTCAAACCAGCAGCGGCGGCAAAATCTATCCTGGGTATATTTTCAGATGACCAACAGCCGGAACTAGCCTCCGTGATTCCACTATTGGTAGGAGATTATCCGGTGGCGTCTTTGGCACGGTTAGATTCTATTGACCAGCCTGCAGTTATTATCGGTAACGATCATGATCCGTTACACCCTTATGCCATTGCTGAGAAAATCCATCAATATATGCCAGCTTCTGTGTTACAAAAAGTGACTTCTCGTTATATTGACGACGAATTGCATTCAAACCAGGTGAGAGAGATTATTCAAAACTTTATAAAAGAAAACAACTTGTGATAGATGAAAAACAGATGGAACGATAAAGAGGCCAGAAAGTGCGGAAAGAACCTGCTGAAAATGAGAGTTTATACCTCAAGATTGCTGGGTGCTGAGGAAGATCTGGTGCTTCACGGAGGAGGTAATACTTCGGTTAAAATAAGAGAGAAGAACATATTTGGTGAGGCAGAAGATATTTTATACGTAAAAGGTAGCGGATGGGACCTGGCGACCATTGAGGAACCTGGTTTTGCACCGCTTAAATTGGATGAAGTTTGTAAGCTGGCGCAACTTGACCATCTCAGTGATCTGGACATGGTCAAATATCAGCGTATGGCATTGACAAACCCCGCCGCTCCCAATCCCTCTGTAGAGGCAATTCTACACGGGATAATTCCCTATACTTTTGTGGACCATACCCATGCCGATGCAGTGGTTGTAGTTACCAATACTGCCAAAGGAGCGGCACGCATCAAAGAAATATACGGGGACAATATGCTGGTAGTGCCGTATGTGATGCCGGGATTTATTCTGGCAAAAACCATTTATGAGATGACCAGGGATATTGAGTGGGAAGGACTTGATGGGATGATCCTGTTAAATCATGGAGTATTTACTTTTGATAACGATCCCAAGGCCAGCTATCAGAAAATGATCAAGATAGTTTCCAAGGCCGAAAAGTACCTCAAGAGTGCCGGCGCCAAAGTACCCAAAGGCCCCAAGGTAACTAAAACGGACCCGCTGTTACTGGCAGGGATTCGCAATGAAGTGTCGAACATGTGGGGCCAACCGGTGCTGTCAAGGCTAGACAACAGCCCCGCCTCCGTGGGGTTCAGCAATTTGCCCAATGCTAGAACCATCAGCAACCGAGGTCCACTGACTCCAGACCATATTATCAGAACCAAGCGCACCCCGGTTTTTTTCAATAAAGACTTTCGGAAGAACCTGCAGGAGTATAAGAAGGCCTATGAGAAATATTTCCAGACCTATAACTCCGGTGAGCAGCAATTGGATCCCGCGCCCAGATGGGGGATCATTCCGGTAATGGGAACGGTTTCTTTTGGCCCCAGTCCCAAGCATGTGCAAATTATAGAGGACATTACCAGGCATACCAAAAAAGCCATTGTACAAGCAGAAATATTAGGAGGGTGGAAAACATTGGGTCAGAAGGATCTTTTTGAAATGGAATATTGGAGCCTGGAACAAGCCAAGTTAAAGAAGGCAGGGCAGTCCAAGCCCATGCAGGGAAAAATCGCTTTGGTAACCGGTGCCGCCAGCGGTATTGGCAAAGCCTGTGTAGAATCACTGGTGGCTAATGGAGCGGTAGTTGCGGCCCTGGATATCAGTAATAAGATCGAAAAAATCTTTGAACAGTCCGAAGTGTTGCCTTTGCAATGCGATGTTACTGTTGAGAAGCAATTGGAAAAATGCCTGGAGCAGACAATAGCCCACTTTGGAGGTTTGGATATGTTAATCACCAATGCCGGCATATTTCCACCTAGCGCCACCATAGAAAACATGGAAGAAGCTACCTGGAATAAGAGTATGGCCATAAATGTCACCAGCCACCAGCGTCTGATCCAGCTTTGTGTGCCCTATATGTCACTGGGATTTGATCCGGCAATAGTTATTATGGGCTCAAAAAATGTTCCGGCACCGGGACCGGGAGCCTCGGCTTATTCGGTGGCCAAAGCAGCCCTAACCCAACTGGCCAGGGTTGCAGCACTGGAACTGGGTGAGAAGGGAATACGCGTCAATGTATTACATCCCAATGCAGTATACGATACCAGCATCTGGACCGATGAGGTGCTGACGGCCCGTGCCAAGCACTATGGTCTTTCGGTCCAGGAGTACAAAACCAACAATGTTCTGAAGACCGAAGTAACATCGAAAGATGTGGCGGATCTGGCAGTGTCTATGCTGGGCCCGGTGTTTTCAAAGGTTACTGGTGCACAGGTTCCCATAGATGGTGGTAATGAACGGGTTATTTAACCCAATTAACAATGAAGGATTAATAATTATCAATTGTCATATGATTGTAAAAAGAACCAGTCGTCAGGAGATCCTGACCAAGCTCAATAAAAAAGTCACGGACCATTTGCCTATTCTCATTGCCAGTGCGGGCAGTGGATTGGTTGCCAAATTGCTGGAAAAGGCCGGGGCAGATTGTATCAATACCTTTTCAGGGGCCAGGCTTCGGGCCAACGGTATGGGAACCATGTCGATGATGTGGCCTATTCTGGACTCCAACAAGCAAACCCTGGATTATACCAGGGAGGATATCATGCCGGCTATTAATGGCGATTCTTTTATTTGTGCCTGTTTGAATGCCAATGACCCCCTGAAAGACATGGTGATGGTACTCAACCAATGCAAGGATATGGGTGTAATGTCTGTTTCCAATATCGGCCCCTCGATCAGCTATGTAGATAAAGACAGCGAGATCTACCGGGTATTGACCAAAAGCGGCATTACCCTGGACAATGAGATAGAAATGTTAAAGCTGGCCAAGACAATGGATATGGTATCCATCGGACTGGGGTTTACCATGGAAGACAGCCTGAGAATCGTGGAAGAAGCGCAGCCTGACATATTTTGTTTCCATGCGGGCACCACCAAAGGCGGTTTGAAGGGTTACGATTCGGGAGAGACCATTGATGTCACCGCCGCCAGAACCGAAGAGGCCAATGAAAAGTTGCGAAAGATCAAACCGGACGTTATTCTGATCGCTCATGGCGCGGCCCTGGAAACGCCGGAAGATGCCCAGTATATTTTGAACCATACCAGTTGTGACGGAATTTGGACAGGATCATCCACTGAAAGAATACCCATCGAAAAGGCCGTTTATGCGGCCGCTAAAGAGTTCGCAGACTTGCGATTTCCGCAGAAGTAAAAAACACCATTTAAATAAAGCCAAGTCCACAGATGACCAAAACTGTTGCCCTGTTAGTTACCCTGGACACCAAATTCCAGGAAGCCGATTACCTGATTGAACGCATTGAAAAGCGGGGTCACAAGGCACTGCTTATGGATATTGGGGTAGTGGGAGAGGCCGGTACCCAGGCTGCTATTACCAGGGAACAAATCGCGGAAGCCGGTGGCACATCGCTGGCGGAATTGCTCCAAAATCCTACCCGGGAAGAAGCCGGTCCGGTAATGGTACGGGGAAGCATAAGTATCCTACTGAAGAAAATTGCCGAAGATGAGGTGCATGCTGTACTGGGTTTAGGTGGTACTCAGGGCACCTCCAGCTGCTGTGATATTATGCAGGCATTGCCCTATGGGCTGCCCAAGATTATGGTTTCCACAATCGCCTCCGGGGATACTTCCGGATTTGTGGGCATTAAGGACATCACCATGATGTTTTCGGTAAGTGACATCTTAAAATTAAACCCCTTTACCAGGAAAATTCTGGCCAATGCCGCGGCGGCCGCTTGTGGCATGGCAGAGGTAGAAACGAAATTTATCATGGAGAAAGGGGATAAGCCGCTTATCGGGTTATCCAACCTGGGGGTGTTGACCAACGGGGCCATGGAGGCCATCAGGTATATCGAAGAGAAGGGATATGAGGTGATTGTCTTTCATGCAGTGGGCTCCGGGGGCAGGGCCATGGAACAAATGATGAAGGAAGGAATTATTGGAGCAGTGTTTGATTATGCCATGGGAGAAATAGCGGATGATGTATGGTCGGTTTTACGTGCCGGAGGCCCCGAGCGACTTACAGTAGCCGGCAAGCTGGGAATTCCCCAGGTGCTGTGCCCGGGTGGAGCGGAACATCTGGGAATACTGGTGCCTCCCAATAAGGTTCCGGACGAGTACAAGCACCATGATTATGTATTTCACAGCCCGGTGGTTTTCGTACCCCGCCTCAATGCCGAAGAGATCGTCAGAGTGGCCAAAAGTATATGTAATCGATTACAGCATACCAAAGGGAATGCCTATTTTATGATCCCCAGAGGTGGAGTAGGACGTTACTCCAAGGCAGGGGCCAGTTTGTACGATAAGGAATCCGATGATGCATTTTTTGGCTACCTAATGGAAAACCTGCCCAAGACAATTGAGATCGTAGATTGTTCAGAATATGCAGAGGATCCGGAGTTTGTCAGGAGGGGGGTGGACCTTTTGATCCATTTGATTGAAGAAGGTAAGCGTTAGCCAACATCGTCCTGCTATGAGTGATGAATCATACCTGCTCTTTGCCTATGGCACACTTCAGGATGAACTTGTGCAGGAACAGGTTTTCGGCAGGCGACTGGTTGGCAATCGCGACAGTCTATCCGGTTATATTATATCCTCGATAGAGCTATCGGATGGGTCAACTTCCCATCGTTACCCCGCTGCACTAGGTACAGGTTTGCATACGGATGTAATCCAGGGAATAGCCTTTGCAGTATCACCAAACGAGTTGAAGCTGGCCGATGCTTATGAAACCGAAGCCTATTGCAGGAAACAGGTGCGATTGGGTTCTGGCAAAATTTCCTGGGTTTATATTAAACATCGACAAAGCCATCCAATCTTATAAATGATCCCGAACGCTAATGAAAACCTTTACCTGCTGCTTTTTGCTGACAATCTGGAATTTCGCCGGCTTTGCCCAGGACATTCCTCTCCCCGAACACCCTAACCCTATTAAAAAGAGAGCAGCCTGGATCAACCTCAACGGGCAATGGGATTTTGCTTTTGATCCCGAGAATAGGGGTGTAAAAGAGAATTGGGCAACCACCGGGCTGTTTGACAGACATATAACGGTGCCTTTTTCCTGGGGATCCCAGTTGTCCGGAGTAGCCGATGAAGCGGATATCGGTTGGTACCACCGAACCATTCAGATTCCCGATGAGTGGCGGGGTAAAAGGGTTTTCCTGATTATCGGTGCCAGCGACTGGGAAACCCATGCATGGCTCAATGGTGAAATGATTGGAGTCCACCAGGGAGGATATGTGCCCATTGAATTTGAGCTGACCCACCAGATCAAAGATGAAAAAGAGCTCACTCTGGTGGTGCGGGCGGATGACATTCGGAGGCCTCATACGCTTTACGGAAAGCAGGGATACGGCAATGCCAGGGGTATCTGGCAGACGGTATACCTGGAAGCCAGGGAAAAAGAATACCTGGAAGATGTTCACTTTACTCCCGATATTGACCATCAGCAAGTGCAAATTACCGCCTATTTGCCTGAGCCGGTGCCAGCAGGAGAAAAGCGGTCTGCAACGGTTACCGTACAAACTCCCGAGGGGCCCAGAAAAGTCACTGTTCATTTCAAAGAAGGGCA
>JAUIKU010000161.1 GCA_030430675.1 Bacteroidia bacterium
CGGCTTTCATAGTAGCTTTGGCCGTGGCCTTATCACCCATTTTGTTGATCATATCCGGTGACGCACCGATAAATTTAATGTTGTAATCCTGGCAAACCTGAGAGAATTCGGCGTTTTCGGCCAGGAACCCATAGCCCGGATGAATGGCATCTGCATTGGTTATTTCGGCTGCCGCAATAATTTTTGGAATGTTCAGGTAGGAGTCGGCACTGGGGGCCGGGCCTATGCAGACTGCTTCATCGGCAAATCGTACGTGCAGGCTTTCTTTGTCCACCGTTGAATAGATGGCCACCGTCCGGATACCCATTTCCTTACAGGTTCGAATAATTCGCAGGGCAATTTCCCCTCTATTGGCAATTAGAATTTTTTTAAACACGGGTGATTAGCGGTTATCTAAGAAATTTAGGCCGGATCGATCAGGAATAGTGGTTGATCGTATTCTACCGGAGACGAATTGTCAACCAGTACCTTTATAATGGTCCCGGCAATCTCAGATTCGATTTCGTTAAATAATTTCATGGCCTCTACAATACAGACCGTTTGACCAACTGAAATCTTATCTCCTACGGAAACAAAAGGTTCGGAATCGGGGTTTGCCGACCGATAAAAGGTTCCGATCATAGGAGATTTTATTTCCAAATAGCCATTGCCCTTGGTCTCGGGTGCGGCAGGTTCTGCCGTGGCAGGAGTAGCGCCGTTCTCCTCCGCTGCCGGCACCGAAGCAGCCGGAGCCGCTGCCGTGGATGGGCTGGCTTCCACCTTTTTCTGCTTGACCTCGGTATTCTTCTTGACTTTTATTTTAAACTCTTCGGTTTCAATATTGACCTCATCCAGTCCGGATTTGGAGATAAAATCAATTAGTTCCTGGATTTCTTTGGCTTTCATATTTATGGTTTTACTCGTTCAGAATAGGAATTGGTACGGGTGTCAACTTTTATGGTTTCACCCTGATCAATGAACAAAGGTACCTGGATTTCTGCACCTGTTTCAAGGGTTGCAGGTTTGGTGGCATTGGTGGCGGTATCACCTTTTAGTCCGGGTTCGGTATAGGTAATGCTCAATACCACGAAAGGAGGAAGTTCGACACTCAGTGGGGTTTCTGTTTCATCGTGGTAAATAATTTCCACCTCTTGACCTTCTTTGAGTAAGCTTGGCCCTGATATCTGGTTTTCCGGCAGGCTTACCTGCTCAAAGGTATTGCTGTCCATAAAGTGGTAGCCAATATCGTCCTTATACAGGTATTGATGGGGCCTTCTTTCAATGCGGGCAGTAGTGACCTTTACACCTGCGGTGAAGGTATTGTCAACCACTTTTCCGGTATTGATGTTTTTTAGCTTGGTTCGTACAAAGGCCGGGCCTTTGCCTGGTTTGACATGCTGGAACTCTACAATTGTATACAGGTCGTTGTTGAATTCAATACACAACCCGTTTTTGAAATCAGCAGTGCTGGCCATTGGCAGGTATTTTAGCGTAATTTACAAATCAAATTATTAAATGCAATCTAATCCTGGCCATTATAAGCCCACTTTAAATAGGTGGCTCCCCAGGTAAAGCCACCACCGAAAGCTGCCAGAATCAGATTATCGCCCTTTTTTAAGGTCGACTCATAGTCCCACAGGCAAAGCGGAATGGTGCCGGCAGTAGTATTGCCGTATTTGCTAATATTGTTCATCACTTTCTCCGAGCCTATCCCCATGCGATTGGCGGTAGCGTCGATGATCCGCATATTTGCCTGATGCGGTACCAGCCAGGCGATGTCATCGGCTTGTAGATTGTTTCTTTCCATTATTTCTACCGAAACATCTGCCATATTTTTAACGGCAAACTTAAATACAGTTGCCCCTTCCTGATATACATAATGTTCACGGGCATCGATGGTCTCATGGCTGGCTGGATACCTGCTGCCGCCCGCTTTCATATGTAAAAACTGGGCGCCGGCGCCATCGGATTTAAGTATGGAATCGATAATTCCTTCCTCACCTTCGGTGGCTTCCAGTAATACCGCCCCACCGCCATCACCAAAAATGATACAGGTAGTTCTATCGGTATAATCTATAATGGAGGACATTTTATCAACGCCCAGTACCATCACTTTCTTGTAAGTTCCCGCTTCAATAAATTGAGTACCGGTGGCCAGTCCGTATAAAAATCCGGAACAGGCTGCCTGCAGATCGTAGCTGAAGGAGTTAACAGCTCCAATGCCATGCGCGATAAGGTTAGCTGTGGATGGAAAAAGCATATCGGGGGTACAGGTGGCACAGATTACCAGGTCAATTTGGGCGGGGTCAGTGCCGGTTTTTTCAATAAGGCCCTTCGCCGCTTCAATGCCAATTATAGAGGTTCCCTTGCCTTCCCCTTTCAGGATCCGTCGCTCTTTGATACCGGTGCGTGTGGTTATCCATTCATCTGAAGTCTCCACCATGGTTTCGAGTTCAGCATTGGTCAGTACATAATCGGGTACATACCCATGAACACCAGTGATTTTCGCCTTAAGTTTTTTCATTTTTTTCAATCTTGCAGACTTTCCTGAATTCTAATGTGGACCTGGGAAAGTACCATCTGCTTTGCTTGTAATAACATATTTTTAATTGCCAGAGCACTTGAAACACCATGGCCAATGATCACATTGCCATTGATCCCAAGAATCGGACTGCCACCGATAGCCTCGTAGTTAAACTGATCGAAGAAGGGATCTGAAAAGGATCTTTTTTTGAGTAAGCTATAGATAGATTCAGCCAGTTTCAAAATCACATTTCCGGTAAACCCGTCGCAGACAATCACATCGGCTTTATCGTTGAAGATATCATATCCCTCGATATTGCCAATAAAGTTTATTTTAGGGTTGATCTTAAATAACTGATAAGCTGCCTGAGTGAGTAGGGTGCCTTTCTTTTCTTCGGTCCCCAAACTCATAAGGCCTACTTTAGGCTTGGTAATACCCAGCACATTCTGGGCATAAATTGAAGCGATTTCACCGAATTGCAGTAGTACGTCCGGCTTGCAGTCGGCATTGGCCCCAACATCCATGATCACTCCCAGTCCACCGGACTCCTTGGGTGCAAAACCGGCAATACCCGGTCGGATAATCCCGGTAATAGCCTTTATGGAGAACATAGCTCCCACATGCATGGCCCCGGTATTTCCAGCACTGCAGAACGCATCCACGGCGCCGGTCTTCAATAAATGGTACCCCACCGGGATTGATGCGTTTGGCTTCTGGCTTAGGGCTTTTGTCGGGTGATCGCCCATCTCTATGATTTGCTCAGCGGAATGGATTTCCACCCTGCTGGCGTCCATATCCGAATTTTCGAGTTTGGTCTCTATCAAGGCCTCAGGGCCTATCAATACCAGAGAGACCTCTTCCGGAAGTTCATTCAGAGCCAGTTGTGCCCCTTCAATAGTAGATTCAGGGGCATAATCGCCCCCCACTACATCCAAAGCGATCTTCATAGACCTAAACAGCTATCTCTTTCTCAATAGCTGGCTTTCCTCGGTAATAACCGCATTCCGTGCATACCCGGTGCAAAAGTATGGGCGCTCCGCAATTGGAACATTCCATGTAAGTGGCTGCCGTACTTTTGTAGTGAGTTCTTCGCTTGTCCCTTCTGGATTTTGAGATTTTTCTCTTAGGATGTGCCATTAGGTTTTATGGTTTTATTTTTTTAGTTCTTTTTTAATTTTTTCAGTTGCTCCCAACGGGGATCGGCCTGATCCGTTTCCCGGTCTTCATTTCTTTCCGAAGAAAAGACCCAGGATCCTGTGTGCTCATCCGACTCCCGGTATTTGGGATGTAACTTCTTCATGGGAATAGCCAGGCTGACAAACTCAAATATATACTGACCGACGTCGATCTGCTGAGTGTCGTGGGTAATCATAACCACGTCATGATCTATTTCACGCTCTTCCTCACCGTATTTGAAGATCACCTTATTGGATTCTTCAATCTTATGATTAAACTCTTCCAAACTACGGTCACATACCAGCTTCACCGTACCCTGAAGATCGATCGCCATGCTTATAAAGGAATCGCTCTTCAAAAGGTCGATTTTGGCATTTAACTTCCCGTTATTTACCAGGTCCTGATCGAAACTTTCGAAAAAAACCTCATCAATTTCATACTCAAATTGATGCAGTTGGTTTCGCATCCTGAAAATGTCTATCAAATATTTCTTCATACCCTTCCCTGAAACCAAGTTGCAAAGTTAAACATTTATATGAAATTCTAAATTAGAATTTACAAATGATCCACTACTTGTTGGCGATGTTTGATTAGATCGAGACAGGCAAAAAGCGCTGCTCGAAAGGAACTTTCGTCTGCGACACCTTTACCGGCGATCGGATAGGCAGTACCATGATCCGGACTGGTGCGGATGACCGGAAGGCCTGCAGTATAGTTAACCCCGCTACCAAACGACAGGGATTTAAATGGTATGAGTCCCTGATCGTGGTACATGGCCAGCACAGCATCGTACTTGAGATAGGTCTGGGATCCAAAAAACCCATCGGCAGGGAAGGGGCCAAAAACCAGTTTACCACTATCCTTCAGCTCTTTGATCAAGGGACCGACCAGGTCCTGCTCTTCAGACCCCAGTAATCCTTCGTCTCCGGCATGTGGATTTACTCCCAGTACTGCAATCTTCGGTTTTTCAATGCCAAAATCCTGTTTCAGTGTTTCTTCCAGGATTTCCAGCTTATCGGTGACCTGTTCCCGGGTAATGTTTTCAATGACCCGGTGCAGGGGGATATGCCCGGTGACTACTCCAATTCTCAGGTTATCACTTACCATTAGCATCAACCCTCTTTTGGCTCCTGTCCGTTGTACCAGGTACTCGGTATGACCGGGAAAGTCAAAAGCTTCCTGTTGAATGGTATTCTTGTTGATCGGTGCAGTTACCAGTCCGTCAAGTTTTTGGGCTATAAGGTCGGCGGTTGCCATCTCCAGGCTTTGTAAGGCATAAACCCCGGCTTCTTCAGTCGCCGATCCCGGTTTAATGGTTACACTTTCTTCCCAGCAATTCACCACATTCAATATCTTTTGCTTGGCCTGACTAACTTCCTTTATCTGATTGTATCTAAAGCTATCCGCCTGCAGAATCTTGCGGTAGTATGAGATGATTTTTCCACTGCCATAAACCACCGGGGTAAGTAATTTCAACAGCCTGGAGTCGCCAAAGGTCTTTATGATCACTTCGGGACCGATTCCGTTCATATCTCCTAGGGAAATCCCAATTACCGGTACTGTTTTGTCCATGGTGTCGATAACCTATCTTGAGCTTCGGGTGTATTGCGTAGATTTACCCTGCCAAGTTAAGGTTTTAATCAAAATTGATAATGGTAAGGCCAAAAAAACATTTAGGCCAGCATTTTTTAAAGGATCAAGCCATAGCCAACCACATTGCCCGGTCAATAACCGGTTTTGGAGATTACCGGCATTTGTTGGAAATCGGTCCCGGGACTGGTGTGCTCACTCAACATCTGATGAAGGAGCAGGGCGTCACGCTGTGGATGATTGATCTGGATGGAGAATCTGTAAACTACCTGAAAAGGCAGTTTCCCAATCTAGGTGACAGACTGGTACAAGGAGACTTTCTAAAATGGGATACCCGGTCAATACCAGGGGCATTCGCAGTGATTGGAAACTTTCCTTACAATATTTCATCTCAGATCTTTTTCAAGATTTTGGAGGAACACCATCGCATTCCAGAGGTTGTTTGTATGTTGCAACGCGAGGTGGCACAGCGGCTGGTTGCTGGCCCTGGTAGCCGCAGGTATGGAATCTTGAGTGTGCTATTACAGGCCTATTACAAATTGGAATACCTGTTCGAAGTGTCACCGGAAAGTTTTTATCCCCCACCCAGGGTATACTCCGCAGTGATCAGGCTGCAGACCCTGGGTAAAAGGCAGCTGGAATGTAATGAGGAGATTTTTCGAGCACTGGTAAAACGGGGATTCCAAAATAGGCGAAAAACTTTGCGCAACGCCTTAAAAGAATTTAATTTGCCCTCTGAGATCCGGACCCACGAACTGCTGGATCGCCGGGCTGAACAACTGGCAGTCGAGGACTACGTTACGCTAACTAAATCAATTACACCATTTTGGAATCTTTAGACCAGTTTGAGTTAACCAAAGATTTTTTAGAGCGTTTCGATGAGGCCATTGAAACCCAGAACTCTCAATTTATCACCGAAAGCCTGGAAGGGGTAAACCCTGCCGATGTCACCTCTCTACTGCATGAGTTTTCCAGTGAAAAAAGTAAATACGTACTGGACTTGCTGCCGGTGGACAAATCCGCCGAGGTCATCAACGACCTGGACACGGATGTCAGGGTGAAATTTTTGCAGCATTTCGCTCCTGGTGAGATTTCCAAATTTGTCAATGAACTGGACAGTGACGATGGTGCCGATATAGTTAACGAGTTGCCTATCAAGATGCGGGAGGAAATTATTGAGGGTATTGAGAATGAGGAGAAAGCCGCCAATGTACTGGAGTTACTGCGTTACGATGAGGATTGTGCCGGTGGGCTCATGGCCAAAGAATTGATCAAAGCAAATGTAAATTGGAGCATTGGCAAGACCATAGAAGAGATTCGGCGCCAGGCGGAGAATGTACAAAAAGTTTATGCGGTCTATGTGGTGGATGATTTTGACCGGCTTGTAGGCCGGGTATCCCTGAAGAAAATCGTAATGGCCGAGGACCATATGAAAGTATCCTCTATTTACGACAGTGATGTG
Organism: Bacteroidia bacterium; assembly: GCA_030430675.1. Lineage (GTDB taxonomy): Bacteria > Bacteroidota > Bacteroidia > Cytophagales > Cyclobacteriaceae > SZUA-3. The sequence goes on from JAUIKU010000161.1 coordinate 6,732, forward strand.
ATTTCGGTAGAGACTTTTCAGGGTGAAGAAGAGGTGGCCAGCATTATGAGAAAATACGACCTGGAGGCATTGCCGGTCATCAACCGTCAGGGAAGGTTGGTGGGAAGGATCACCATAGATGACATTGTGGATGTAATTACCGAGTTGGCGGAACAGGATCGACAACTTATGGCGGGTATTTCCGAAGATGTGGAAGAGGATGACAGCGTCTGGATGTTGACCAGGGCCAGGTTGCCCTGGCTGGTAGTGGGAATGTTGGGCGGCCTCTTAGGTGCTCTTTTCATGGAGGCCTTCGAACACAACATCACTTTGACCCTGACTTTTTTCATACCTCTGATAATGGCTACCGGGGGCAATGTGGGAATTCAGTCATCCTCTCTGGTAGTTCAAAGCCTGGCCAACAAATCCGCATTTAGCAAAACCACCTATACCCGATTGTGGAAAGTATTCTGGGTGGCTATACTTAATGGACTTCTGCTAGCCGCCATGGTATTCCTGGGCGTACAGTTTCTGATGGGCAGCGGGCTCAGACTGGCACTGATCGTAGCGCTGGCATTAATGAGTGTGGTGCTTTTGTCTTCCTTTATGGGAACGGCAACCCCGTTACTTTTGGATAAATTCGGTATCAATCCAGCTTTGGCATCCGGTCCTTTTATTACCACTGCAAATGACCTACTGGGTTTAGCTGTCTATTTTGGAGTGGCTCATCTGTTATTTTCCATGTGACCCTCAGGTGATGTCATCCATTATTATTATAGATAAGATGCATCCCAGCATTGTTCCAGGGCTGGAACGCCTGGGATATCAGGTAGACTACCGGCCGGATATAACCCGCGGACAATTGCTAATGGAGATTCGCAGTTATCTGGGCCTGGTGGTACGCAGCAAGACAGTTATCGATGAGGAATTGCTGGATGCCGCCGTGAATTTAAGGTTCGTAGCCAGGGCAGGTGCCGGAGTGGACAACCTCGATCAGGAAGCGCTTAATCGACGTGATATTACTATTGTTAATGCTCCCGAAGGTAACCGCGATAGTTTGGCAGAGCAGGTAACGGGTATGCTTCTGAATATGCTGCATAGAATTAGTGCCGCTCATGACGCAATGCGTAATGGAATATGGGACCGGGAAGGATTCCGGGGTACTGAATTGGGGGATAAAACCGTGGGGCTGATAGGTTGCGGCAATATGGGTACCGCAGTGGCCAAAAGGTTGGCCAGTTTTAATTGCCAGGTGCTGGGATATGATAAGTATTTGCCCGAAGTAAGCACCACATTTTATCAGCGTACGGACCTGGAGCAGCTTTATCACCGGTGCGATATCCTAAGTCTTCATGTACCTTTGACAAATGAAACCAGAGGATTTTACAACTATTCATTTTTTCAGCAATTTAAGAGGCCTCTGATACTGGTCAACAGCGCCCGGGGAGAGATACTTCCTCTGGATGATCTGGTAAAGCTGATGGAAGAAAAAAAGATCACCGGGGCATGCCTGGATGTATTCCAGAAGGAGCCTTTAAATCAACTATCTGATAGCCAGAAATATATATACGATTTTCTAATATCTTCTCCCAATATTTTGCTTACTCCTCATGTTGCTGGCTGGAGCGTTGAATCATATCAGCGAATCAATCAGGTTTTGGTGCAAAAAATAGCGGCACTAAACCCGGACCGTCCGCGGGATTAATCGATCTTCTCAGGTATTTACCCTCTGTAAGGTTTCACCTTATTATGGCCGGTAAATGGTGGCGCATCCCTCTATATTTGTTTTTTACAACCTAAATTGAATCTAGTTGATCAAGCGTTTTGCCAGATTAGTTCAGTACGTACTGGAAAGGCCAATCCTGACCTCATTCCTGGTCTTGTTCGGCCTGTCCATGGTGGTGATGGTATTCAGCCTTCCTCACTACATAAATCGATTCGATGTATTTTTTCCCCAGATCCTGGTGGAGGCCCATGGTATGTTGTTCGACGTAGCCATTATCGGTATCCTTATATTTTGGTTAAACAAGATCGGTGAAGAGCGGAGAAGAATAAAGACCTACCTGGATGAGATTGATGATTTCCGCTTATGGGAGTCGGATGAGGCCGCCTTCAGAACCGTTGGTAACATAAAGAGGTTAAATCAAAATAAGATTTACAACATCAACCTGGTTAATTGTTATCTGGCCAAAACCAACCTGAGTCACGTTAACTTAACCGCCTCCAACCTCAACAGCAGTAATTTAAGCAATGCCAATATGGTCGGTTGTAACCTGGAGCATGCCCGGCTAAACCAGACCAACCTGGAAAATGCACAACTCAATCAGGTTAACTTGTGTCATTCATTTGCCAGCGGTGCCAACTTCAAGGATGCGGTGCTGATAAAAGCAAACTTTGAAAACGCTTTTCTGATAAAAACAGATTTTACCAATGCTTTCCTGATGGAAGCGAAGCTGCGGGGATGTCACGTTACCGGGGCTACTTTTAGCAATGCCAATTTATACAAGGCAGATTTGCGGGGAATACAGGGGCTTGACATCCAGAGCCTGGCCAAGGCCAAGACTTTGTTCCTGGCGAAATTCGACGATGAAGTCAAGGAAAAATTGCTGGATGCCTACCCCCAGCTGATGGGAAAAGAAGCATTGAATTTTAATTAATGGATAATTCCCTGTTCCGGGGATGGTTAGATTAGGGGTAAAATAGCTATCTTTGTAAACGGTATGTATACAAACAATGGGGATCTACTCGAAGAGTAGATTTTTTTGTTAACTTTTTGTTATCAATTATGCTATCTTAATAGTTGATAACGCATTTTAATTTAAGCACGCGGTTTCTGAGGAAGCCGTATTTTATTTAATCTAAATCACCAGGGGATGTCGGAGATATCATATTACACAGAAGAGGGGTTGCGAAAACTCAAGGAAGAGTTGAACGAGTTAAAGACAAAAGGCAGATCTGATATTGCCAAACAAATTGCCGAAGCCAGGGACAAGGGTGATCTTAGCGAAAATGCCGAATATGACGCTGCTAAGGATGCACAGGGACTACTGGAGTTAAAGATTGCCAAATTGGAAACCATTGTGGGCAACGCCCGGATCATCGATGAAAGTAAAATCGATACTTCACAGGTATCTATCCTGTCAAAGGTGAAAATAAAGAATATAAAAAATGGTATGGAACTTAGCTATACCATTGTCTCGGAGGAGGAAGCTGATCTGAAATCGCAAAAAATTTCGGTTAAATCACCTATCGGGCAGGGTCTGCTGGGGAAGAAAGTCGGCGAGAAAACCACCATAACTACTCCGGGAGGTGAGATAGAGTTTAAGGTTCTGGAAATAGGATTGTAATGTCCAGCATTTTTACCAAAATCATCAACCGGGAGATACCTGCTTATATTGTAGCTGAGGATAATGAACATATTGCTTTTTTGGATATCAATCCCCTCACCACCGGTCATACCCTGGTAGTACCGAAAGTAGAGGTGGATTATTTGTTTGACCTGGGCGATGACACCTACATCAAACTGCAGGCCTTTGCCAAATCGGTGGCACTTGGTCTTAGAAAGGCCATACCTTGCGTGCGTATAGGAGTGGCGGTAATCGGACTCGAAGTCCCGCATTGTCATATACATTTGATCCCGATGAATGAAATGGATGATATGAATTTCAGCAGGCCGAAATTGAATCCCGCCCCTGAACAGCTGGCCTCGGTTGCCAGGAACATTAAAGAATCCCTGGAGATTCAGTCTTAAGGCTCAGGTCTTTTGACGATGCGGGTTTTCTTTGAGAAAAGCGCTCCAGCTTCTGGTCTGACCTTTTGGTGATCCATGTTGGAAGTGATGACATACCGCCACCGCCAGCGCATCTGTTGCGTCCAGGAGTTTATCCGCTACGTTAAACGACAGCAAACCAGCCAGCATATAGGCCACCTGCTCTTTTGAGGCATTGCCGTTTCCGGTAACTGACTGCTTTACTTTCTTGGGAGCATATTCCACTATGGGGATCTGGTGACTGAGGGCGGCTGCCATGGCTACCCCCTGAGCCCGACCAAGCTTGAGCATGGACTGTATGTTCTTTCCGTAGAAGGGTGCTTCCAGTGCTACTTCATCCGGACCGTAATCTACGATTAGTCCGGTGACTCTTTCGAAAATCTTTTTCAGTTTGATCTCGTGGTTTTGGTATTTTTTAAGATGAATGACCCCGTATTGCAGCAGTGTTAGTTTTTTTCCCGTTACCTTAATTATTCCATACCCCATGACACTGGTACCCGGGTCCACCCCCAGAATCACTTTTTCCTGAACAATTGGCGGTATTTTTGACATCCATGCAAGATACCTATATTAGGCATGCTAAAAAAGTCACACAGGCTTACCGGAAACGCTAAGACCGGTGCAAACAATTAATCTACATTTTTGGAGATAGCTTTTTCCATATTGCTCACAGTATACCTGGTTTTTCTGGTGCTGGTGGTGGTTGTTTGGCAAAGGCTCCCGGTTGATACCAAATGTATTGATCCACAGGAATTACCCGGTGTATCAATAGTGATTCCCGCCCGGAACGAACAAGAAAATATCCCTCGTTTAATGGATTCACTTAGTGCTCTTTCCTATCCCCGGGACAGGTTCGAAATAATTATTGTGGATGATGATTCCCAGGATGATACAGTATTAATCCTGGAACAATACATAGCCCGGTTTGATAACCTGAAGTGCATA
>JAUIKU010000162.1 GCA_030430675.1 Bacteroidia bacterium
GGCGAATATGGAGCAGGTTTACAACCTGAGATCTCAATTGGCCAATGAAAAGCTAAACAAGGTGACTTTGGAGAATCGCTACAAAAGCGACCGGTTATCTCTGCTCCAGACCCTGCTGCTGGATCCATCATTGGATTATCAGATTAAAGACCCGGCAATTCTTGCTCAAAGTATAGACACCACCATTCCGCAATACCACCAGCTTCTGGAAGAGGTATTGGGATATTCCCCAGGTTTGAAAAGTGCCAGTCTGGGAATTGAAACGAGCAAAATGGACCTGGCTTTGGCCAAGGCTGACAGATTACCAAGTCTCAATATGCGTGCTGCTTATGGTTCGACTTTTTCATCCAACAACCAGGAATCTTATTTTGATCAGTTGGATTTAAATGCACAAAAGTTTGTGGGGTTTGCCCTGTACATCCCCATTTTTGACAGGAACAGAATAAGAAACAACATACATGTTTCCAACATAAACATTGCCAATTCAGAACTTGATTACCAACAGGTTCGCATAGACCTGGTAAATAGTTTACAACAGGCCTACCTGGACCTGGTGGCAGCACATAGTACCTATGAGGCGGCCAGGGAAAACCTTACCGCATTGGAACAATCTTTTAAGTTTGCTGAGAGCCGGTATAATTCCGGCAACACCGACTTCTATAGTTATTTGGAAAGTCTGAACAACAAGAACCGAGCGGAGATCGAACTAATAAACTCCAGGTATAGCTTTATTTTCAGGAAAAGAATTCTTGAGATCTATCGTGGTTTGTAATGATAGATATACATGCGATCATTAGAAATAGCCACAATGGTATTTTCCATGACCAGTACCTGCTGGTAGTTAGTACCGTTATCAGGCAGATCAACCGTGCGATGGCTATCGGAATAAAGTGAGATAAAGTGCAGTTGATTGTCTTCCAGGTAATAAAGCTCTTCCCGGTTTGGATAGAACCGCTGGGACCCGGTCTTATTCAGGGTATGTAAATAATTTCCCAGATTGTCGAATACCAGTATTCCAATCTCCCTGTCACCCAGGTATACACGGTTTTGATATTCAATCATGTGGTAGGGTTTAAGGTCAATTGTGTCGGTTAACTGGTTAAGTGCCTGGCTAATAGAGACTGAATTAAAGTTATAATCGAATTTGACTAAATTCATTGGCCTGGAATCGAGCAGCCACAGTTGATTGTCACTACTGGGAGTGGCCAGCATTACCATTCCAAAGACCCCCAGGGGTAACCTGACGAATTCGGAAGGGTTGAGAAACCGATCTAGGAAAGCGTATTGTTGCAGGTCTTCGTAGAACAGAAATACTCTGAGGGAGGCCCATGACTCCAATGTGGTCAGGCTGCCATATTGCTGAGGGGCGTACTGTGCTCTGAATTCTCCCGATCCATCAAACTTTTGGATATTACCCCTTATATCACTGAGATAGATATTTCCTAATCTGTCAAGGTTGCCAATAGCTACAGGAACATTTAGTTTTTTTTCAGATATGGGGATCCATTGCTGAGCTGTACAGGGGTTACATATCAGCAAACTGATGAGAACCGGTAGGGTCAGCTTAGTCAAAGGAATCTAAAGCGAAGTCTTTCCCGTTGTAAACCCCGAAGGTAAACCCCTGAATCCATTCTCCAACGTTATAGTAGATACTCTTGGGGTTTATTGGTAGCTCCAGCGCCAGATGTCGGTGCCCAAACACATATAGATCATGATGCTGTTCTTTTTCTGTATCCAGGCAGTACTGAAATATTTTCTCATCGTCTGGTGATACAAATGGTTGTGCCACGCCATTGTGGGTTCTACTTTGTCTGGACCAACTATTGGCTATGGCGAATCCTACATTGGGGTGAATCCACCTGAAAAGCCATTGGCAAAACGGATTGGCAAACATGGCTTTAAGCAGTTTATAGGGTCGCTGGCCAGGTCCCAGTCCATCACCATGTCCCACCTGTATAAAAGTATCGTTCACCTTGAAAGACTGTGGCTCTTTAAAAACAGCAATATTTAACTCCTGAGAAAAGTAATCGGATAACCACATATCGTGATTTCCGGTAAAGAAAAAAACCGGTATCCCCCGGTCCGTTATCTCTGCCAGTTTGCCCAACAGCCGAACGTAGCCTTTGGGAATGACGTGGTGGTACTCAAACCAGAAGTCAAAAATATCTCCCAGTAAAAAAAAACCACCAGCCACATCCATGTGTTCGTCTAACCAGGAAACAACTTTTTGCTCACGATCACGACTGGTTTCATAGTCAGGCTCTCCTAAATGACAATCAGAGGCAAAAAAAAGCTTTTTGCCATGGTCAAGCTGTAAATCGTGAGTCATAAATTTGGAACAGTCGAGTTGGTCAGTATGGCGCTGACACCCAATTGATCGAACAATTTAGTGATTATTCTTGATCTTTGGGAACTTCACTGGGATTAGCGGGCTGCTCATGTTCCAGATTTTCTTCCTGAGACTTGTGATTGATCTCTGCACCAGAACCCGGACTCAAGGCTTCATCCTGCTGTTTTTCATCCTGTTGATCTTGTGCAGCTGGCTTTGCGGATTCCTGGTCTGATTTACCGTTGGTAAATGCCTGATAGGTGGTTTGCTTTTCGAAAGGTCTCTTACCTATTAACCTTTCCAGATCACTCTGAAATATGATTTCTTTTTCCAGCAGTTCTTTGGCCACAATTTCCAGTTCGTTTCTCTTGTTCTGGAGTAGTTTCTTCACCCGCTCGAAAGAGATGCTAATGATCTTGCGTACTTCTTCATCAATAGTTTCCGCAGTAGCCTCCGAATAGGGTTTGTTAAATGAATACTCTGACTGTTTCGAATCGTAAAAGCTTACATTCCCAATCTTGTCATTCATCCCGTAAACGGTCACAATGCTGTAGGCCATTTTGGTTACTCTCTCAAGATCACTTAAAGCTCCGGTAGAGATCTTGTCAAATACAATTTCTTCTGCCGCCCTGCCACCCAGTGTCATACCCATTTCATCCAGCAGCTGTTCGGTTTGGTATAAGAACTGTTCTTTTGGCAGGTATTGCGCGTACCCCAGTGCCGCTACCCCTCTTGGTACAATACTTACTTTGACCAGTGGATCTGCATGCTCCAGAAACCAGCCCGCCACCGCATGCCCGGCTTCATGATACGCCACGATACGCTTTTCTTCGGGAGATATTATTTTGCTTTTCTTTTCAAGACCACCGATCACCCGGTCTATGGCATCCTGAAAATCTTTCATGCCTACAGACTCTTTGTCTTTACGGGCTGCGATCAGGGCTGCTTCGTTACAGACATTGGCAATTTCGGCACCGGCAAACCCGGGGGTTTGTGCCGCCAGCTTTTTAGGGTCAACTTCCGGATCCAGCTTCAATGGTTTCAGGTGAACCTGAAATATGGCCTCTCTACCCACAATGTCGGGCTTGTCAATGGAGATCTGGCGGTCAAATCGTCCCGGTCGCAACAAGGCCTGATCAAGCACATCCGGGCGGTTGGTGGCAGCCAGAATAATTACCCCGCTATCGGTGGCGAATCCGTCCATTTCCACTAAAAGGGAATTTAGTGTATTCTCTCTTTCGTCATTGGAACCCGGCACTTGTCCTCGCCCCCTGGATCTCCCAATGGCATCGATTTCATCGATAAAAACAATACAGGGTGCTTTCTCCTTGGCCTGTTTGAACAGGTCCCGAACTCTGGCAGCTCCCACCCCGACGAACATTTCCACAAAATCGGAGCCCGATAGTGAAAAGAACGGTACCTCGGCCTCACCGGCTACCGCCTTGGCCAGAAGTGTCTTACCGGTACCGGGAGGGCCAATCAACAGGGCTCCTTTGGGAATTTTACCACCCAGTTTGGTAAACTTTGCCGGACTTTTCAAAAAGTCGACGATTTCTTTTACTTCCTCCTTGGCTTCATCCAGTCCTGCAACATCCTTAAAAGTCACCTTGACTTTATTCTCAGCGTCAAACAAGGCAGCTCTGGATTTACCAATATTGAAAATCTGCCCGCCCGGTCCTCCGCCTCCGGTCATTCTACGCATCAGGAACCAGAATCCGAACAAGATCAAAATCAGGAAGCCCCAGGTCCAGAAGAAACCCCAAGGGTCATTTCTGACTTCTGCCTTATAACTGAGCTTACTGGCCTGTTCAGGGGGGAGTTTAGCCCGCAATTCTTTAAACTCCTGGTCAAATATTTCGTCTGATACTACCGTAAAACTGTAATGCGGTCCGCCCAGTCCACCCCAAGGTCTCTGGTTTTCCAACTCCGGTTTGTATTTGCTGTTACTCAGCGCCTCTTCTTTCAGAGTAATTTCAACTTTTTCCTTGTTTTTGATGAACACGATTTCGTCCACGTCGTTGTCCATCACCATCTGCTCAAACCTGGACTGGGTAATATTGATGGTTTCGGTATTGTTGGTGAAATAGGATATACCAACAATAAGGGCCACCAAAGTAGCAATGATCCACACCTGGTAGTTATTCTTAGGTGGGGGTTTCATCATGTTCTTATTATTCGGACTGTTTGCCATAATGGTTTAAGCTATAACGGTAATCGAATGGCCAGGGTTTAATTTTCTAAATACGTCGATTGTGCATCTGCCCAAAGATCTTCGATGGCATAGTACTCTCTTTGGTCGGTACGGAAAATATGGGCCACAACATCAACATAGTCCAGCAAAATCCATTCCTTATTTTGTTTGCCTTCCAAATGCCAAGGTTGAATGCTGGAGTTTTTGAGTACAGTTTCTTCAATTGAGTTGCAGATCGCGTCTATTTGAGTATCAGAATTACCTGAACATATAACAAAATAATCTGCGATTGAATTCTCGATAGCCCTTAAATCCATGGTTACAATGTCCTGGGCCTTCTTTTCCTTCATCCCTTCTACCACAAGGTTGCATAACTCCCGGGAACTCATTAAGACTTTATCAAATGCGAGCTTTCTTTTAAATTGCAAACAAAGCTACAAAAAAATAGTTGCATAAAGACCCAATCCAATCTTTATTTATAGGCTCCAAAGTGATAAAACTGCCGTCTTGTCACTCAACAAACCGGGTCGTATCTGACTTATTGACAGAAGATAAGTTGACTCATGGAACAGTGGTCATAACTGATCATCAAACTGCAGGGAAGGGACAAAGAGGTAATAAGTGGGAAGCGGAACCAGGCCAGAATCTTACTTTTTCAGCAGCAATAAGACCGGTTTTCTTACCGGTAAATCAGCAGTTCGAACTAACGGTGATCTCCTCATTGGCCATCGTACGGACATTACTCGATTTGAACCTGGTCGACGTTAGTATAAAATGGCCGAATGACATTTTCGCAGCAGACGGTAAAATTGCCGGTATCCTGATAGAAAATTCGGTGCGGTCTGGCCAATTGGAATGGGCAATCATCGGTATAGGCCTCAATGTAAACCAAAAGCAATTTGCCACGGAGGGAGCCACCAGCCTTTTTCTGCAAAGCGGCACTTCCTACATGCTGGAGGAAGTATTTGAAGTTCTGCTCGGCCACTTGAATGCGTATTATAACTGGCTTCGGTGGGGCAGGATATCGGAGTTGAGAGCCCTCTACACCAGGTACCTGAGGTGGTTAGATCAGCCCAGGACTTTCCGCGACACCCGAACTGATCACAAATTCACCGGTGTGATTACCGGTGTAACCGATACCGGTAAATTGATCGTGAAACAAAATGATCTGGAGAAGATTTATGACTATAAACAGATTGCCTTTGAACAGTAAAGTATAAACCACTTTGACAAATATTCGTTAAATACGCTAACTTTGTAGCAAAGCTAAAAATCTCCTGTAATGATCGACACCAAATTGACGTATAAAGTAAAAGACATTGAACTTGCCGACTGGGGCAGAAAAGAGATCACGCTGGCGGAAGCAGAAATGCCAGGGTTGATGGCCATCCGGGAAGAGTTTGGACCTTCAAAACCTTTGAAGGGGGCACGTATCGCCGGTTGCCTTCACATGACCATTCAAACTGCGGTTTTGATTGAAACATTAACCGAGTTAGGTGCTGAAGTTACCTGGTCTTCCTGTAACATATTCAGTACCCAGGACCATGCCGCCGCGGCCATTGCAAAAACGGGAGTACCGGTATTTGCCTGGAAGGGCATGACCGAGTCGGAATTTGACTGGTGTATCGAGCAGACGTTGTTTTTTGGGGATGAAAGAAAACCCCTCAACATGATCCTTGATGATGGCGGCGATCTAACCAATATGGTGCTGGACAAATACCCGGAACTGGTTTCGGGAATCGGGGGAATTTCAGAGGAGACCACCACCGGAGTACTGCGACTGGTAGAAAGAGCAAGAAAAGGAACGCTTCCATTGCCGGCAATAAACGTCAACGATTCAGTAACCAAGTCGAAGTTCGACAACAAGTATGGCTGCAAAGAATCATGCGTTGATGCCATTCGTCGGGCTACCGATGTAATGCTGGCAGGGAAAGTAGCGGTTGTGGCAGGTTATGGAGACGTTGGCAAGGGGTCAGCAGCATCACTCAGAGGGGCTGGTGCCAGGGTAATCATCACAGAAATAGACCCAATCTGTGCACTACAGGCATCCATGGATGGATATCAGGTACAGAAAATGGATAATGCAGTAAAGGAAGCAGATATAGTGGTTACTGCCACCGGGAACAAGGACATTATTGTGGGCAGGCATTTCCGCAGTTTGAAAGATAAGGCTATAGTGTGTAATATCGGTCATTTCGATAACGAGATCGATGTAGCCTGGTTGAATCAAAATGCCAGTAAAGATAATATTAAGCCGCAGGTAGATCTTTATGAACTGGACGGCAAGCACATTATTCTATTGGCAGAAGGCAGACTGGTTAACCTTGGATGCGCTACCGGACACCCGTCATTCGTGATGTCCAACTCATTTACCAATCAGGTCTTGGCACAGATTGAATTGTGGCAAAACACCGATAATTATCAAAACGAAGTATATACACTGCCCAAGCATTTGGATGAAAAAGTGGCCAGTTTGCACCTGGCAAAAGTGGGTGCGGAATTGGAGACTTTAACACCGGATCAGGCGGACTATATAGGAGTTAAGGTGGAAGGGCCCTTTAAATCAGATCAGTACCGGTACTAGTGCAGCACGGCAAACATTGCCAGGTGGTCTGTATTACTTAACTCGATGATTTTGTTCGGGTGAGAATACTCAATTTTATTTCAGGCCGGAATCTAGGCGGTTCCAAGCAGGCATTTCTTGATTATTCCCTGATGTGCGGTCAACTTGGGCACCAGGTCACTTCAATGATCCGGTCCGGTTCGCCTTTAAAAGGAATGCTGCAAAAAATGCCTGGTGCCATTGCGGAAAATATTGTTGAGCTGAATTATATCAGGTCGAAGTTGCCAATATTGAGACATTGGGCGCTACGTGAATTCAAAAGTGTGGCATCCACAATTAGCCCCGAGGTAATCCTGGTACACAAGCCCATTGATCTCTATTTCATCAGGCAAACATTTCCGAAAGCGAAGATCATTGCCGTGGTTCATAGTTTTACCGTTAAACACCTATATCATGCCGATCGTGTGTTTGCGGTATCAGAAGCCCTGAAAGCACATATTATTGGGGAGGGATGTGAAGTTCCCGTTACCGTTATTAATAATGCTATTGACATGCCTGGTATTGAGGAAGTGCCCACAAACGTGGAGATACCGGTGGTCGGAACCATGGCGGTACTGCGACGTACCAAAAGACTTGATATGTTGATAGAATCATTTCATCAACTCGATAAGCAGGGAGTTTCCTTCAAAGGCATTATAGCCGGATCAGGCATTCAGAAGTTTTACCTGCGATATCTTATTTGGAGATTTAACCTGAAGGAAAAAGTGGAATTACTATCGTGGGTGACGGATAAGGATGCCTTTTTCAGGGAGATAGATATATTTTGTATTAGTTCGCGGAGTGAAACGTTTAGTATCAGTCTGATTGAAGCCATGGCCCGCAGAAAAAGTGTGGTGGCCACTGCCTGTGGAGGGCCCAACGAGATTATCGAGGACCGGGTAGATGGCCTGTTGACTCCTGTGGGTAATACTGGTGAACTTACCGAGAAACTAAAAGAATTGATCGCATCAAAATCCTATCGAGACCAACTGGCCAGTGCCGCCTACCAAAAGGTAAAACAGCGTTACTCCAGTGAAGTGATCAGAAATAAAATCGACCAAGAATTAAAGGCTTTGACCACAAACGATACCATCAATTGAAGTTCCTGAACAACATAGACAAGCTAGAGGTTATTCTGTTCCTGGTGTTAGTGATGACCACATTACTGGGTTTATACTGGGGGTTTGTCAACCCTGAATTTTTTACCAACCGCTACATGATGGAGGATGGCGAAATCGAATATGGCACGGTGGTGCTATTACTGGCATCCTGCGGTATTGTGGCATACAGGTGGTGGGTTATGGGTAGTCAACGAACTTTCAGGTTTACACTTATTACCCTGATTATCATTGCTGCTTTCTTTTTTGTGGCCGGAGAGGAGTTGTCCTGGGGACAACGGATTTTTGGATTGGAAACCACCGAATATTTCAAAGAGAACAATGATCAGCAGGAGCTGAACCTGCACAACCTGGTAGTGGGTGATGTCAAGATCAATAAACTCATCTTTGGCGTAATCCTGACCACCGCTATTATGGTTTATATGGTATTGATCCCATTCTTGTACCACCGGGTGACTGCCGTTCGAACGTTCCTGGATACCTGGTATATTCCTATTCCCAGACTGCGTCATTCACTGCTGTACCTGGCTATTACCCTGATCATATCTCTGATTCCCGCCAGCAAGAACTGGGAATTGCTGGAGTTCGAAAGTGTATTGATCTTTTTATTGATCTTATGGACTCCGGTGAATCGTCAAATATTTCAACCATAACCCACGGAAAACAAAACTTTTTGAAATCAATGCAGTAATAGTAGGTAAGGAACAATTTTTGTGGTAGAATAAATATAACACAATTGAGCACCCGCCTATGCCTGCAGAAAAGTTAAAGCAAAATTATAGCAGCCAGGAAAAAGAGCATATTTTCGAGCACGAATTTTTGCCTCATATTGACTCTATGTATAATTTTGCCTATCGCCTGACATTTGACGAAGACGATGCTAAAGACCTGGTCCAGGAGACTTACTTGAAAGCCTTTAGGTTTTTAAATTCGTTTCAGCAAGGAACTAATGCAAAAGCGTGGTTGTTCCGAATATTGAAAAACAGCTTCATCAATGACTTTAGGAAGAAGAGTAAACAACCGCCTAAGGTCGACTATCAGGAGGTGGAGACGTTTTACAATTCGGATAATGTAGATGTTTCAATGACCACGGATCTCCGTGTAGAAACAGTGCAGCATATGATCGGTGATGAAGTTTCCAATGCACTCAATGCATTGGCAGTAGACTTTCGAACGGTGATCATATTGTGTGATCTGGAGGGATTTACCTATGAAGAGATGTCCAAAATACTGGACATACCCATAGGAACAGTGAGGTCAAGGTTGCATCGCGCTCGGAATTTGTTGAAAGAAAAGTTGCAGGCATATGCAAAGTCAATGGGTTACAATAAATAAAAAAGAATGGCTACCAATCTCTTCAGCTGGATCAAACAGAATCTGTTTGGCCAGATTTCTTGCCAGAGATGTATTGAATTGTTAGAACTGATCACCGATGGTGAGGCGTCTCTGGAGGAAGAACAGCAATTCCGCAAGCATATTGATGAGTGTCTACCGTGCTACGAAACCTTCAATCTGGAAAAATCTATTAAGGAAATGCTCCAGACCAAGTTGGAAAAGAAGCAGGTGCCCGACGATCTGATTCAGTCCATCAAGAAAAAAATCAGGAATACAGCCTGATCCTATGCGCCAGGGAAAAGCTATTATTTTTTCTGCGCCTTCTGGCTCCGGAAAAACCACCATCGTTAAACGATTGGTGCAACAAAATCCCGACCTGGAGTTCTCTATCTCTGCCTGTACTCGGGACCGTCGTGGCAGACAGGAGGAAAACGGTAAAGATTACTACTTTTTATCACCCCAGGAATTCAAGCACAAAATAGACCAAAACGAATTTATCGAGTGGCAGGAAGTGTATGCCGGTAATTTTTATGGCACTTTAAAATCAGAGATCCAAAGAATCTGGTCATCGGGCAATAATGTAATATTCGATGTGGATGTGAAAGGAGGGCTGAATCTCAAAGAGTATTTCGGAGACAACGCTCTGGCCATTTTTGTAAAGGTGCCCTCACTGGAAATACTGGAAGAGCGCCTGAGGTTACGCAATACTGAATCAGAAGACAGTATTTCAAGACGCCTGTTCAAAGCTAAGTTTGAAATGACTTTCGAAAATCAATTTGATGTGACCCTGTTGAACCTGGATCTTGAGGACAGCATCAAACAAGCCCAGGATTTGTACCGCAATTTTGCCGGGCCACTGGTTACGGGCCAAAACCCATGAAGGTCGGCTTATTTTTTGGTTCATTTAATCCCATACACATTGGTCATCTCATAGTAGCCAACATCATGGCGGAGTTTGTAGACCGGGTTTGGTTTGTGGTTTCGCCTCAGAACCCATTTAAGAAGAACAAATCCCTGCTACATGAATTCGACCGCTATGAAATGGTGGAAAAAGCCATCCAGGACAACTTCAAACTGCAAATTACCGATGTGGAATTTACCATGCCTAAGCCCAGCTACACCATCGACACACTCACCTACTTAACGGAGAAGCACCCACAGCACAACTTTAAGCTTATTATAGGCTCTGATAATTTAAGCCAGTTTCACAAGTGGAAAAACTACCAGAAAATTCTGGACAACTATGGCTTGCTGGTCTACCCCAGGCCAAATGCAAAACCATCGGAATTGTTGGAAGATCAGCGTGTTGAAATAATTGATGCTCCGCTGCTGGACATTTCTGCCAGTTATATCCGGGAAGCGGTACGTGCCAGGCGAAGCATCCGCTATCTGGTGCCCGAAGTGGTGGAAGCTCTCATAGAAAAAAAAGGATATTACCTGTCCAGATAACTAGACCGTCATAATATCTTCCTCTTTCTTCTTTAACAGGTCATCGATCTTGGCTACGAAGTCATCCGTGAGCTTTTGCACTTCGTCTTCGGCATGCCTGACATCATCTTCGGATACATGCTCTTTCAGTAACTGCTTCAAATGGTCATTGGCATCTTTCCGGATGTTGCGGATACTCACTTTCCCATTTTCAGCTTCGTGACGAGCTTGTTTGACCAGGTCCAACCTGCGTTCTTCAGTAAGCGCAGGGATATTAATTCGAATCAATTCTCCGTCACTCTGGGGGTTTAGTCCCAGGTCACTATTTATAATGGACCGTTCTACTTCCGACACGATGCTCTTTTCCCATGGTTTTATCACCAGCGTGCGGGCA
>JAUIKU010000001.1 GCA_030430675.1 Bacteroidia bacterium
ATGGCCCCTGAAGTACGCCATATCGCCCGGAAATATGCCTGTGATCCACCGAAAATGGAAGAGCCAGTCTTTAACCGCCAGATAAAGAAAGTAGCAGAAAAGGCAGGGATTACAGCCGTACAGGAGAAAAACAGGTACTCAGGCGGCAAGAAATCCTATAGTTCTTCCCCAAAGCATGAAGTACTTTCTTCTCATGTAATGGTAAAGACCTTCATTACTCATGCTGGGGAGCGGGGAATGTCGGCAAAGACAGTATCAGAGATCACCGGAAAGACTGTTAAGGTGATACTTCAGCACTACTACGGCACCAATACCCAAACGGTCAAAAATGAAATGGAGCGTGCCTTTGGATAATTAGTGGCAATCAATGAATAAAAAGTTGCAACTCAGGTCGGATAAATTGATATACTAATGCCCGACCTGAAAAACTATCTATTCGCAGATTGTTCAACATTAAAACCTAAAAACTATGAATGAAGTAAAAATGCAATTCGTTGAAGCTGGACTAAGAATTATTGAAAAGCTATTAGCGGAATGCTTGCGGGTAGTGCGTGAAATTATCGAGCGTATCTAGTCTTTGCCCGGCCTATCTTTCATCATGCTTTCTTTTCCTCATAATCTTCCATCAATATTGCGAGTTGTTTTGCTAAATCGGACTGGTTGGTGTCTTTGAACATGTTGCCTTCCCCCAGGATAAACCCATGGAATGCAATGACAATGCCCGATGTAGAAAAAATCGATCTCTCCCAATTCACCGAATCAATTATTAAACCAGAGTAAAAGAGATATGAAATTCAGAAAGAAACCAGTAGTAATTGAAGCCTATCAAATCACACGGGAACTTTTGGAAGGTATCTTGTTTGATGGGAAAAAGTACCCCGATGGATTAAGATTATTGCATGCATCGTTCCATGTAGAGAATAGAACCATATCGCATTGGGCTGGACAAGTGACTACTATACACAACCAAGAAACCAAAGTGGTAGAGGGCGATTGGGTTATAACCGAACCAAACGGAATAAATCACTACCCCTGCAAGCCTGACATATTCGAAAAGACCTATGAGCCAGTTTAATCCCCCGAACGTAAACCGACAGAACAAATGACACAGAGCGAGAAGATTAAAATCATAGCTGATAGGTGTGGAGTGGAGGTAATTCAGCATCCAGCACACCCACATATGGATAGATTATTTAAGCGCACCAAAATGGCCAATTTAATTGAGTTCAACCCCTTCACCAACCCCTCCAATCTCAGGGACTACCCCCATTAAGGATGGAAGAGAGGCCGGAACGGAAAGGTTACCCATTTGACGAAAATGTGACCGATAAACAAATAGATTGGGACAACGCTAAAGACCCTGGAGACATCTTAATAAAACTGAAATGAGAGGGCTACTTCTTGGCCTCGATTTTTTCTAAGGAATATTCGTATTCGCTAACCTCAATAGTCTTCCATTTCTTAGTCGCTGCATCAACTATTACTCCCAGTCCGCCGGTAAGCAATATATCAGCAACCACCCATCCAGCCCCGGTTTTTGTTCTTAAGGTTACTTCTTTGGGTTCATACCCCTCAGATTCAATGCGACATTCAATTAACTGGTCTTTGGTGCTTATTTCCACCTCCCACGGAATGGACCTCACCTCTTCATCATTTATGTACAGGGTGGCGTTTGGTTCACCTTTGAATTGCACTCTGTCATACGGGCGGTTAATTATTGTAGCACACCCTGACAGCAAGACCATTGATAATAGCGCGAATATTTTCATAGCTTAACAATTTACAAATTATTCCGTATCTTTAGACGTGGATCTGTGGTCATTTCGCGAAAAAACATGGAAGCGGGACGACCAACAAAATACCTACCTGAATACAACGAGCAAGTAACTAAGCTCTGCAAGCTCGGTGCCACTGACAAAGATTTAGCCGATTTCTTCGGGGTCTGTGAGAAAACTATCAATAACTGGAAAGAGCAACACCCCGATTTTTTACAGTCCATAAAAGAGGGAAAGGAAATTGCCGATGCCACAGTTGCAGACTCTCTATTTAAGCGATCTACCGGATACAGTCACGACGCTATTCACTTTTCCCAATCTGACGGCTTTGTAACTGAAACCCCTTACATCAAGCATTACCCTCCGGATTCTGTGGCGGCCATGTTCTGGCTTAAAAATCGAAGACCCAAAGACTGGATGGACCGAAAACAGATGGACGTTACCTCTGGTGGAGAAAAACTAACCAAAGGCATTGTCATTGTAGCCCCGGATAAAGAAGATGGAGAAGTTGCTGAAGATTGAAGGGACCAACGTCCTGAGCAGACTAGTGAAAGCCCAGACCAAAATCAGGGTATTGGAGGGCGGTTCCGGATCCTCAAAGACAATCTCTATCATACAGTTCATTATTGCTTACTGTGAGGCCCACAGGAACAACGGTAAGCGAATAACTGTTGCTCGGGCTAGACTGACATGGTTAAAAGACTCAGTACTCTTAGACTTCGTGCAATGGCTTGTCAGGTATGGGCTGTATGATATCAACAACCACAATAAAACTGAGCAGAGATATACCTTGTTTGGGAATCTCATTTCATTCAAGGGCCTGGACGAACCTCAAAAGGTCCATGGCCCCCGCCAGGATGTTTTATGGATAAATGAAGCGGTGGAGGCGGGCGTGTCATCTTACAACCAGATGGCCATGAGAACAAATGAAATTATTGTGCTGGATTACAACCCCTCCTATACAAAGCATTGGATTTATGACCGGGTGATTCCCAGGGATGATTGTACTTTCATTCACTCTACCTTGCTGGATAACAATTACTTGCCCGAAGAGCAACGCAAGGAAATATTAGCTTATAACCCTGATATCAAAGAGAATAAGATTAACGGCACTGCTGATCCGGTATTGTGGGAAATATACGGACTAGGTAAGCGTGCTCAGGTTGTAGGGGCAATTTATACCAACTGGTCAATATGCAAAACATTGCCTGAAGACTACAAATGGCAGGTGTATGGATTAGATTATGGGTACACCAATGACCCTACTGCATTAGTCAGGATTAGGTATGCCCAAGGCCAATTATGGGTGCATCAACTAATTTATAAAAAAGGGCTCACCAATCTTCCTTTGTCAAATAATGACTCTAAGGACAATATTGTGTTCCACTTAAACTTGCACGGGGTCACTGAGGAAGACGAGGTAATAGCTGACTCCGCAGAGCCAAAGAGCAACGATGAAATAGCTTCTCAAGGATTTAGAATCATTGGAGCGGTCAAAGGCCAGGATTCTGTTAAGATGGGAATAGACTGTGTTAAGCGGTATAAAATCAATGTCACAGAGAGCAGCATGTTCATTATTGATGAGCTGCGCAACTATAAATGGCAAGAAGACGAGAAGGAAGATAAATTCATTAATAAGCCCATTGATAAGTTCAATCACGCTATGGATGCGATCCGCTATGCGGTAACCCACAAGGTTGGGTTGGTGACCGCCGATGATTGGGACATGGTAGATGGGCAGCTAGTATGATTTTTTTAAGAAGAGGTCTCACAATTTTGAGGGCAAAGACCAAAAACAGTATAACTATTCTAAGAATATGAACTTTTTAGACCGAATATTTGAGAAAAGGCTTACTCCGGTGATTGAGGAAAAGGTATCTAAAAACATTGAGCAGCAGATAAAGCAGGAGATAGACGATACCTTGGATCCCATTATCATGGATATGCTGGTAGGGTTTATCGGAAAAGGAACTACCATCAGCTGGAACAACAATTTTCAGAAGTTCATCGAGAATGCCTACCGGATTAATGCTGATGTGTACGCAGTTTCTTCGCTAGTGGCTAATGGGGCTGCCCAGATACTGAAGGATGTCAAGCTAATGGAGACTGACCGGGAGGGGAACAAAGAAGAGCTTACCGATCACGCGATTTTGGAGGTATTAAGGCGACCAAACCCCAATCAATCCTGGAAAGAACTCACTACGGGTTGGATGAACTGGTACACGGTAACTGGCAATGGAATTCTTAACGGGGTTCGCCTGGAGATGGCTGGCCCCAATCAGGGAGAAATAAGAAGCCTTTACGAGGTTCCTACTGACATGGTTTCTATCATTGCTTCAGGTGATTTCCGTCAACCTATTCAAGGGTACTCGGTACAGTTTGGCCACCAGTTTGAAAAAAGGATCTTAGATGTTAAGGATATTTCACACTTAAAGACTTGGAATCCTAATTTTAGGCATGGGGCGCAATTCATGGGTATGAGTCCATTTGAGGCAGCAGGTTTAGCGATAGCGGCCGTTAACGAAGGACACCAGGCTAAAGTAAGAAAGTACCACTCAGGAGGCATAGAGGGGTTTATTTCAAAAGGTAGCGGGGCAGATTCAGTGTTTACTCCTGATCAGTCCGAGAAATTAACCAACTACCTGCAAACTAAATACGCTGGATACAAGCGCAGTTTGTACGCTACCGGGGCAAATGCTAAGTGGAATTCAATAGGAATGTCAGTGGTGGACTTAGCTATTTTAGATGCGTTAAACGCTGATAAGAGAACTATTTGCTCAATGCTCAATGTAGATTCTAAGTTACTCAATGACCCCGGAGCTTCTACTTATAACAACATGACTGAGGCTGAGAAGTCCACTTATCAAAAGGCTATTATTCCCAGGGTAGAAGATGGACTGGATGAGTTGAACTTATGGCTTACACCTGCCTATGAGAAAAACGGGCGTTTCCATGGGACGAAAGGAAAACTTTCCCTGGAGGCTGATTATTCTAAGATTGAGTGTTTGCAGGAGGATAAAAGCGATTTAATTGACAGATTTAATAAGTTAATCGCTGTCCGTCCTAAAGATCAATTAGAGGCTATGGGCTTGGATGTGCCCGAAGATCCCTTGTTGCAGGAATACTGGATAACCGTACCAGGGGGAAGAATTCCGTTAAGCGATTACCAGAATAGAAACTTAGATACTAACTTGGAAGAGGAAGCCGAAAAGGTTATAAAAAGACTGGTGCAGGAGAATCATTACTTGTTGAATGGCACTTCTGACTAAATCGGTATCCTGGGACACTTTTGACCGGGCAACCCGTACCTATGAGCAGCCCGCAGATTGGTTAATACGCCAAGCCTTGAGAAAGCAGTTTAAGGCGGTGCAAGTCCACCTGGACCAATCAGCCACGTTAGACCAGGCGTTGAACCTTCCTGACGGCATTATCGATGAGCAGCCTATGTTTAATGCCTATGAAAAGCTATACACCTTAGTTGGGCCTCCCTTTGCCAAGATGACCATTGAAGCTATTCAGGGTTCACAACAAAAGCAGTTTGATCACTTGACAGAGTACTTTAGAATATTCTCTCAGACTATCGCAGGGGATAAGATCAAAAATATTGCTCTAAATACCTTGGATGCTATCCGTACTATGCTTACCACCATGCCAAACGAAATAATCGAAAAAGGCATACCGGCAGTTGGTAGGGAGTTGCGCAGCCAATACGAGGTGTTCACCCGTTGGAAGTCTGAGCAGATAGCACGAACTGAATTAATCACAGCGGCCAACTCTGGGAGCTTAAAGGGAGCCAGGTCATTAGGTTTTGATATGGAAAAAGAATGGATTGCGGGAGGTGGCAATGTGCGGCCCTCACATGCGGAAGCTCACGGCCAAAGGGTACCTATGGCTAAGATGTTCAGGGTAGGAGCAGAGAGGGCAGATTTTCCGGGGGATCCAAGGTTAAGTGCGGCGGAAAGGATTAATTGCAAATGCACCAGTGGATTTATTGTCTTATAAACCCCGGAGGATAACTAAAGTCAGGCAGAATAGTAAATATTCGAAATCCGTTGGAATCCTGAAATCCGGTGTCTTTGTACTTCCAAAGTGTTAAGTCTTTATCCTGGCCATCAACTTCAGGGCCTTCCTCGAGTGAGTTGTATTCGTCGCCATTGATGAACAAAACATGACCGTGCTCTGGCCCGCTAATTAGGATGCTATATTGTTTTTTCTCTACCATTCAATTTCTCAATCCTATCCTTTATTTTCTTGCACATTCCGTAGTCCTCTTGCTTTTCGTAGATCACTAGTAGATCTTTTAGCTGTTTAAGGTCTAAGTGGTCTAGTGCGTTTATGTTGGCTTCAAGAGAGGGCATTAAGGCAATATAGCGAAAATATGATGGCCCTCTGAAGTTTTCAGCCTTGTATCCTTATACTCGATGTAGTCAAGTTTATAATGCCTTGAAGGTGGGTTAGGATTAGCCATTGGAGGGCCATCCGGTTCTATGGGGAATTTTAGGTACGGGGTAAGCGTTTTGTACTTTTTGCCATGCTTAGGGCCACCGACCATTATAGCGAAAAAGAATTCCTCACCGACAACATCAACACTTTTAACGCGGACGTCAACCGTTTCTCGCTTTTTCATAACCACCCTGGATTTTCATTCTTACCCTTATGCTGCTCGGCCTTCCTTCGCTCGTTCTGGAAGTAGTTGCTTAGCTGGCCATTTGCTTTCATCCAATTCATCTTCAGAATATCGTCAGTACTTCGCTGCTTGATTTTGGCTAAGAGCTTAATAGCATCCCTGACAGTGTATTCGTAGGGTTCGTTAGGGTTTTTCATCTCAATAATTCTTCATAATCCTTACTGAAAATAATCCTTTCCATTAAAAACTTGGTGAGTTCAGAGTTAGTCTTTCCCAGACGCTTTTGCAAATGCTCAAAACGTTTCTTACTCTCGCCAAAAAGTCTAGTCCGGGGCTGGACGTAGTTGCGATCTTCTCCCATCAATTTCACCCTGTTTCCACTACTAATTTAAAAAACTCTGACCACATATCGACCATAGGTTGACCAATATTTGACCGTTTAGTTTAAAAATGTTTGGCATTCCGTACCATTGAGTTGTACGGTCATGCTATACAAAGGATTTTATTGCAAAATTGAGGATCTGGACACCAAAGGAGCGAAGGGTGTCATAGTAGCCTATGTTAATGCCTTTGGCAACAAAGACCTTGACGGTGACATATCTGCCCCGGGGAGTTTTGACAAAACCATCAAAGAGAACTTCCGCAAAATCAAGCATTTCGTGGATCATAATGTGTGGTCAAATAAAGACCTGGTTGGTGTTCCTTTGGAGTTGGTTCCTGACAGCGTAGGGTTGAAGGTCACCAGCCAACTTAATTTAGAAAAGCAGACCGCCAGGGACCTGTATTCTGACTACAAGCTATTCTTAGAGCTTGACCGAGACCTGGAGCATTCCATTGGTTACAATGTCATTAAACGGGATGACAACGATCAGGCGGTCATTACCGAGTACCGTCTGCACGAATACTCAACTATTTCCTTTAGAGCAGCCAACCCTTTGAGTTTGGCCTTGGATGCTAAATCCAGTGGCGACCCTTTCACCCCTGCCGATATCCTGGACTGGATACACTACCTGGAGCAGGCTTTGAAGAAGGGTGATTTTACCGATAAGAAATTTTTACAGATAGAAACTTCCTTGGAAGGTCTCAACCAGACTTGGAAAACACTTGAAAAGCCGGGAGGGGATTCCCTTTCACTTTCTGAGCCGTTGCCAGACATCGACCTAGTAGGAAGCCTTGATAACATTTTTAAAAAACTAGCGAGTTAAGACAATGGCAAAGACATTAGAAGAAGTTCATCAGGACGTGTTGACGGTCGGCAAGAAATTGCAAGACCTTGGTCCTGAAATTGATAAGAAGATTGATCTGATTAACGATCAGATCCAGAAAGCGGGTACCGAGTGGAAGAAGGAAGTTAAAGGCGATCTAAAAGAAGCCCTCGACCTTTACAGCAAGCTATCCGGCGATAAGGAAAAAGGGGAAAAGGCTTGGCACGAATTAGCCACCGACCAACTGGCAGAGCTTGAAAAAAGTATCCAGCAAATCCAGGAATGGAAACCCAATAACCCTGCTCCCGAGACCAATAAGTTTCACCAGAAATTTATGGAGGTCACCGAGAACGGGGAACGCCTGAAGAAAATGAAAGGTGAAGACGGCAACCGGGGCCAGAAGGATGAGGTTGTTATGGAGATTGAGCGCAAGGCGGTAGTAACCGAGGCCGGAGCTTTGACAGGGGATGTAATTGTTCATGGTCGCGCCCCTGGGTTCAAGGTGAAGCCTGAAGAAGCCAATCACATACGCCAAATCATGCGAACTGGTTTTACTGCATCAAACCGTTGGTGGCATGTAGCGGAAACCGGATACACCAATAACACCGCAGCTATCGCGGAAGGTGCCGCTTTCCCTCAGAACGACTTCGACCTGACTCAGGTAGAGACTGTGAACAAAAAGCTGGCCGCTCACAAGAAGCTGTCCAACGAGATTTTGCAGGATTTACCAGGTGTGATGACTTACGCCCAGGGTCGATTGATGACCAAAATGTTCCTTTTAGAAGACAATGAGGTTCTTTTGGCTGATGGTACTGGTCAGCATGTGGATTCTATCAACAACCAGGCTACCGCTTACGGTCCTGGAGCGTTGTTCCAGAACCTTTACGGCACAGGGGCAACCCGAATTGATGTATTGGGGACTGCTATCAACCAGGCCAGGGTGACCACATCGGAAGGTTTGTACAATCCTAACGTGATCATTGTCCATCCAAGTGATGTGACTGTTGCTCAGTCTATCAAGCTGACTGACGATGATTACCTGTTAAGGGCTGCTTTGCTTACCGATGCTCCATTGCGAGTGAAGGGAGTGGGAACCTTTGAAACTACCGTACAGACTGCGGGAACCTACACTGTGGGCGATTTCAATCAAGGTGCTGAGTTGATAGACTCAGAAACCATGACCATTGAGATTTCCAACTCTGACCAGGATGACTTCATCAAGGATTTGGTAACCATCCGAATCAAAGAGCGAATCATACTTCCTGTGTACTTCACCGGTGCATTCATCAGCGGAACTTTTGCAGCTGGCATCACTTATTTGAACGCGTAATTATCAGGAACCTAAACATATAAGTAATGGCAATTAGTAAAGCAAAAGATGTCTGCATAAAGCCTTTTTATGGTGATGTGCAAGGCAAAGACGGCAAAATGGAGGCGCGCAGGTTTGCGCCCGGAAATATCGTAACCGGCCAGCGTGAAGAGGACCGCGAAAAGCGAAAAGCCCGCGGTGTGATCGGCTCAGAGGAAGACTTGAAAAAGTCTGATCCAAGCTTGAAAAAACTGGCTGAAGGAGTCTGGCAACCTGACCCGGCATGGTTCAAGAAAAACGAGGGTTCTAACAGCCTGAAAAACCAGGCGAAGGCCATCGTTGAAGCGGCCAAGGCAGAAGCAGAACAAATTCTGAAAGACGCCAAGGCAGAAGCATCTAAAGCAACAAAGTAACCAATGTTTGATACTGACAATATCGGACTTCAAACTGAGGTGACCACAGATCCACAAGGGCCTCCGGTAACCACTCCGGAGGTTCTTAACTACCTCAAAGCCCAATACGGGACCGATGCTGTAGAGGATGCGCTTGTCGATATAATGACCAACAAAGCGGTGGATTTACTTCAGGATTATACGGGCTTGAGTTTTATCACTCAGACACGCAAGATCTTCTTAGAAAGCTATGGGGAGAAAGTGCCAATACCTTATGGCCCGGTGCAGTCAGTAACCAGTGTATCAAGATTGGAGAACGGTGTAGCAACCGCCTTAGTGCAAGGCACAGATTACTACCTGTTAGGACTTAATGAGAAGTATCTAAAGTTCAGCAAGGTTTGGAAATCTGGGGTCTTGACCGATTACTCATTGGAGGTGGAATATATCGCGGGGTTTACCGATCACAATGAGTTAGAGGATTTCCCGGATGGTCTAAAGGAGCCAATTTTTAGGCAAATCAATGATGATTACTACTACCGCAGCGAGTATTCAGAAGACGGGTTAACAACCCTCTCAAAGAATGCTATGAACGCGATACCGCCTAATTATGTGAAAAAAGCAACGGGAATCTGGTGAAAAGGCTAACACATAAATGCTGGATAGCAGAGGATCAAAAAGTAGCGGGACAGCCCTCAGACGGCAGTCCTACTTCTTCCATGATGCTACTGGCTAATGTGTGGTGTAGGGTTACTCAGCAATCGGCTTCTAAGGTGGACCAGATAAGTCAGGGCTTATCCCTGGACGTGAAAGAGTTTGAAATAAAGGCAGACGTGGACTTACCAGGTGCTTCTAAGCCGCTAGATCCGGCAGGGTTTTACATCGTGTTCAATGACAAATTATACCATATCCACAGTGTTGAGGATATCAGGGAAAGGGGATGGTGGAAACGTATAACAGCGCATTCCGATGCAAAGGAAACACTTTTAATTGATACCTCACCGGGAGCGGGAAACACCGTGGATCGATCATGGGACGCTTAGTAAAAGGGTTCAAGGATCAAAAGCTGATAAGAAAGTTTACCAGCTACCCAAAAGAGGTTGAGCAAAGAATACAGCAAGCGGCCATTAAAACCGCTTACGAAATAAACCGGGAACAGAAAACCCGAGCCAAAGTGAAAACAGGCTTTATGAGGGCCAATATAGTGGTGATCATAAAAAAGCTTGGCGCGGTACTTCGAAGCAGGGCAAGCTATTCAAGCTTCCTGAATTGGGGTACAGCATTCATAAAGGCAGACTTCTTTTTTACCGGGCCAATTGAGCGAAAGCGGCCTATTTATTTACGAAGGTTGAAGCGTGCATTAAAAAGCCGTTAACCTGAATTTTTTACGAAATGAAAAGTCCATTAAAGCCTTTGCGAGAGGCTTATGTGAGCGAGTTGTATAGTAATGTGACCATCACCAAAAATGGTTCACCATACAACCTGTTTTTCTGGGATCGTGTACCCGCAGATGCCCAATATCCATACGTAAAATTCACCGACCCTCAAGTAACTGACCTGGTAAGAGAAGAAGAAAAGTGCAAGGGGGATGCCAACCTGTTCCATAAAAGGTGGCTTTTGGGTCTCCAGGTAATAGGAAAGTTCACCGAAAACGCGGGGGGCTCTGGCCCGCTGGATGACATTACAAGCCAGATACTACAAATTATCATTCCCAGCCCCAACACTACACCCCTGGACCTGTCCCCGGACTTTGTGATCACCGATATCGACTTAAACGACATCAGCAAGCCACAGGAAGAAAGAAAAGCAAACCTGGTGTATATCAGCCAGACATTAGTAATAGAACATCAAATTCAAGAGCAATGAGCGAACAAGAAAAAGTATTGACCAAAAGTGATGTGGGCCTGAAAGATGACCGGTTTATCTACATCCAACTTACCAAGGATGTAATAGGACCACACTGCACGTGGCCGAAGGGCTTTATTATGCAGCAGAAGCGCAGAAGCGAAAGAGCAAAGGAACTTCTGGCCGATGGTCACAAAGAAGTCAGCCGCGCAAAGCACAAAGCAGCTGTGGACGGCAAACAAAGAAAGAAATATTAACAACTAAAACTATACAGCTATGGCAGAAGATGCGATTGATATAGGGGTAACCATAGGGGGCAATCTGGTTTCCTGTGCCACCGATATTAGTTGGGATTATGTACAAAATGTTGAGAACCCAGACCCCTGTAAAGGGGATGCGGCCAATCAGTACATAGCCCCGGCACGAAGTGGTAAGGAGGTCAGGGGAACCTTGCGAGGGCTCATAGATTATGCGTCCACACAGGGACACCAGGAACTTAAAACCGCTTGGCTCAACAACACCGATATCACTATTGTGATTGCGGGGCCGGACTCAGGAGATGACCAGGATACTATTGTGGCTATCCTTACCCGGGTGGGTGGTCAGGCAGGCTCCACGGGAAAAGGCGGCTATGATGCTGACTTTGTGGGTGACGGTACCGCACCAGTAGTAGACACCGTGTAAGAAATGAGGATGGCAACGGAAAAAATCAATTTCGGAGGTCAGGAACGGCAATTCTTGTTTTCTGTTTACATCACTTCGGTTTTTTCAGACCGGTTTCCCTCAGACATACTTACCCTTTTAAGGCAAGATCAGATCATGTTCTTCTTGAAAGTGGGCATGGTGTGTTTGGAGGAGGGCGACAAAGATTTACCGAAAGACTTTGACTTTAGAATGTATTGCTCCTGGTGGGACGAAGCACCAAAATCGATCAAACAGCAGATCAAGCGGGGAATCCGCAAGGTCTACGACTTGGGAGGTGCTGAAGATGACATTATGGAGCAGTTCAAGGCACTGGTGGAAAGTATGACCGATGAGGAGCGGGCTAAGGCCAAGAAGATCATTGTAGATGGTCTACCAAAAAACGGGAAGGGGGCGAAAAGCCCCCAAGTCCCAGAACGTGGAGCCAAATAGAGGAAATAGCCCTGGGAGAGTTGGGGCTTACTGTTGATGAGTTCTACTTCAATTATACCTGGTCGCGGCTATGGAATCATTACCGGGGGTTCAAGAGAAAAACAGAGTTAAACCTGGTCTTGCAGCGGGCAATATTTGCTGGGTTAGCCGGGAAGCCAGGGAAGGAGATTTGGCCTTTTAGTATCGATGAGGAGGAGAGTAACAAGTTTGAGTTAATGACTAACCAAGAAGTTGACGACCACTTTGAAAAACTAGCAAAAAAATTCGGGGCAAAGCTACCGAAGAAAGATAATGTCTGATTTAGCGGCGGAAATAGGAGCGGATATTAGTGAGTTAAGGCGGGACATGCGCCAGGCACTCGGAATCATTGAAAATTTTGAGAAGGACGCTACCCGGAACACTAATAATTTAGGAGATGTCTTTAAAGGTGTCTTTGCCGGCACTATTGTAGCTGATTTCGCTCAACAAGGAATACGGGCTATTCGTGAAATGGTGGTTGAGGGCGTACACCTTGCTGATGTAATGGCAGGGGTAGAACCAGCCTTTGAAAGGTTGGGGGACCCGTTGTTATTGAAAGATTTAGTTGACGCTACGGGTGGGGCGGTTACTAACCTGAACTTAATGAAGCAGGCTGTCCAGGCCAATAACCTGGGCTTGCCTATTCAGACCCTTGCCAATCTATTTCAGGCAGCGTCTATCAGGGCGCGAGAAACGGGGGAATCCGTTGACTTCTTAACTAACTCCATAGTAACAGGTATCGGACGTAAAAGTCCGCTTATATTGGATAATTTGGGCATCTCGGCAGCCCAATTAAAAGAAGAACTTGGCGGGGTTTCTGTACAGGCAGCAAGCATTGGTGAGGTTGCCCAAGCTGTGGGAAATATTTTCCAAAAACAGATGGGGGATATGGGAGGCTCTGTTGCCGATGTGGTCAGTGAGGCCGATAAGCTAAAAACCGCTTTCACCAATATTGCCACCGAAATAGGTGCAGCCCTACATCCGGCAATAACCACCGCCCAGAAACTGCTTGCAGATTGGCTTACAGAAGCAAAAGAAGCTATCCAGTTTGCCAGAACCGGGCTTTCTCCATTAAGTGGCACTGATGTACAGGAAATAGAGGAGCTAACACGGGCTTTCCAAAAAATGGGGGACGCGGCACGGGCCGAAGAATACGATCGCTTACAGGGGGCTTTGGCGTTAGCTGAAGAAGATGTTGAAAAATTCTCGGAAGCCTTAAAGCAGGCTGAATTTGAAAGAGCGAAGCGAGGTCTGGGAGGGTTTAGTACCGAGGTGGAGGCTGCGGAACAAAAACTAGATTCGGCACAAAAAGCGGTTTTAGCAATAAACACGCTGTTTGATAACTATGAAACCATACTCAACGGAGTTAAGTCCAGCACGGATAACCTTGCAGTTTCCACCGATACCCTAAAGGGGTCTTTTGATAAGTTATTTGAGCTTGAAACCTCTCCCTTTGGAGATTTTGCAGCACAGCTAAAGGCTATCCAAGATGCTCAGAATGAATTCAACCTATTGCAGGATATCTCAGGCTTGGCGGTTGGGCCTCCCCCTTCAGAAGCAGAAATAAACCGCTTTGTGGCAGAGAATGCCCCTGAAGAAGAAAAGATTACCGAATCTCTTATTAAACCCATCGAAGATGCCGAAAAGGTAGCCCTAAACTATCAATCTACCCTTTCAAGTCTATTCCAGACCATTTTTACCGAAGGCACCAAAGCGAAAGACATATTAGCTGAATTGGCCACAGGATTGATTCCCGGTTTGCTGTCCAGCATCCCGATAGTTGGGCCTGCCCTCGGGGGGATATTTGGCGGTACGGCAAGAGGAATATTTTCTGAGCCCGGAAGTGTGATATTATCCAATGGCGACATACGGGCTTCCATAGCATCTAATTCACGCACCAGGGACAATTTTGGAGGGTTCTAGTGATTAGCGAACTACGATATCGAGCCAACATCAAAAGCGAGAATGACCGCCACTGGCGTATATGGGTATATGTACCGGGTACCTCCTATGTTGTATCCAACAACAATGCTGCCCAGTGGTATAACGAGAATGGAGAAGGTGTATATCAAATAGGGAAATATATTAACACCGAAGTAGGGCATAGTTGGATAGTGTCAGGCAGCCAGTATGAATCTAATAACGGACGGCTAAAGTTCATAACGCAAATAACTACTGCGGGCAACGGTGATAAGAAGTATCATTTCTCTGATACGGTAACCGAAGGTTCAGAGCCAGACGATATAACAATTAACGTGGAGCCGGTAGTGGAATTTGACACGTTAGAACCGATCTGGCAGCTAGGAAGGAAAACCAATATTTCAGCAACCAATATCACCAGCAAGTTTGAGGCCATCCAGCCAAGCGAGTTTATACTCCCCATGTTTGATCCTACCGGGGATAGTTATTCTGACATCTTCGAGGCCGGTCACCAGCAGTGCATAGTGCAGATATTCGAAGGGGTACTAAACTACCAGGACCCTTACTGGACGGGGCGAAGTGTGGCCCAGGAATGGAAAGAGCGGGCTCAGGATGTATTGTACTACAAGGAAGCGGTGTTTAGCTGTGGGTTACAATCGGCCTCTGAGACGGGGTTTCACTGGCAGGACAACCCCGATGGCAACCACAGCTGGATGAAGACAATTAAAAACTGCTTCGCTGATGGTGCCGGGATTGCTTTACCTATTCATGAGAACATTAATATCTATCGCACTACTGATGATACAGATGATAACGACAGTGTATTAACCCAAAGGGATTGGAGCATAGAGCGGTATTTCGGCCGGACTTTCCTAGACCCGGTTAGAGATATTATGCAGCAGACCGTTTCAAGGGTGTTCCAATGGAACGGTGCATGGATACTGCAAAGGATTAATGAGCTATCAGGGGAGTATTTGCAAAGGAGTTTCGATGCTGACGGGGTATTTGTTTCCTCTCAATGGCTGGGAAGTTCAGCACAGAATATAGGATCCGTAGAGCAGTCCAGGGACAGCAACTTTATAATTACAGTGGGTGCTGCTCCTAAAGTGGTTGTTACTTATGATGGATATTATCCGGAAGAAAACGCAGTTGTAAACGGGTGGTTTGAAGAGTGGGACAACGAAGGCAACCCGCCTGAAAGCTGGTCATTAACAGGGACCAACTTCATAGAAAGGAGCCTGGTTAGAGAGACAGGGAGTTACTCAATTAAGATAACGCCTACTTCCGGCGTATTCAACTACTTGCAACAAACTTTATTAGCCAGAACCGAAGGGGAGTTGACCTTTGTTGTCAAGCCGTTTGCCAATACTCCCACGGTGATCGCCCAGCAGAACAACGTTCTTTTCTGGTCCCTGCAAAACAACAGTACCGGGAATTGGTATGATTTGGAGAATGATAACTGGTCAGCGGTAGAGGTCAAGAACGATTTGACTTTACAATTCAGCCAGACCTCCAACAGATTTTACCAAGTAAACTACACCATTGACCAAGACCCTGCCGGGGGTGGCACCTTTTCGACACTCAGGATTTATGAAAGAACTTTTACCGGAGGGGATGGCGTCTACCTAGATAGGGTCACTTATTTGGATGCCAACAACGGAACAACGGTAAGCGGAGAGCCTATTTTTGATCCTAGAGAGATTCCTATTGAGGCCACTAATAACCCGGAGGAAATCGGCACGGATCCAGCCGACATACAGTACAATGTAGGGCAGCCCATTGATAATTGGAACCTGTGGAAACGAAGGGGAGAAAGCACGGGCCAGCACCCCGCTCAGTTAATAGTTCAGACGCTAGAAGAGGAGTCCAACGAAAACCAGAAGGTGTTAAAGTGTGAATTTTCGCATGGGTTCTTAAACCTAATGCTGCCCATATCCTGGAAGGGAGACAGATATATCCAAAACGGAGTGGAGTTTAATTTGGCGAAAGGAACGTGGAAGGGGCAGTGGGTTCAATTGATTTCTTCACCTCACTATACTGAATTGCCACAGATATGATACAGCAGGTAAAACATGGCGCGGTGTTGAGGTTGTTTGTCAACAATGAAGTGTTGGCATTGGCTAAGAACTATACTCTAACCTGGACCACCGAACCGGTAGAGCGAACCCCTTCCAATGCCGGGAAATGGCGAAGTGTGAGGGGTGGTAAATGCGGGTGGTCTCTGTCAGCAGACTATCTAATAAGCAAGACCGAGGGGAACCTTCAGCGACTAGTGGGATGGTTTAAGCAAGGGGATTCGATCCCATTTACAATGGATGACACTGACAACGAGATACATGACTATTTCGGTGACGGATTGATAACAAATATTCAAAAAACTGCTTTGTCTAACCGGTGGGCAGGATTCAACTTTCAGGTATTGGGTGACGGTGAGCTTAATGATGTAGCTCCAGAACACCAATTAGCTGTTGATGAGCTTGTTGATAATTGGGTTGATGAAAGCGGACTATTTATGGAGGGATAAGCTATGCCATTTACTATTGACGATAAGGGTGCCGTTTCTTCGCTGGTTGACGGGGATTATATCCCGGTATGGGTGACCAGTTTAGGGCAGCAGAAGAAAATATCAAAAACCAACATGGCTAGCCAGCTGGGCGCGCTGGCTAAAACTCCGGTAGCTAATCAGGCGGTTTTAACCGCGCTTGAAATCAATGATCTTTCTAACGGAGAGATACGTGGGGTTGAGGATGTAAGGAAAGTTTATCAGTGGCAGGAAAACGCTACAACAGGAGACTTAGAGCCTGACGATAAAGGAAACCCGGGAGTTGATCCGGGGTACTGGATTGATATTACAGGTGGCGGTTTTGATGGAAACGACGAAGCACCACTAGGAGGATGAGAAAGCTCTGGAAAACCATATTAGCAAAAAAACAAGGTTCCTTTAACCCTATTATTCTGGGAGCAAACTTGCTTGCCCTGTGGGATGGAAACGACCCGTTATTGCCTGCTGATGATGCCGATGTTCTGACTTGGACTTCTTTAGCTTCCGGTGGGCATGTAGCCACTTTCGGGACAGGAGATCGCGGGGTCATGAAAACCGATGGAAACGGGAACCGCTATTTGCAAACTGGTGGCGTTGCCAATGGGATTGTGGATTTAACTACAGGGCTAACAGAATCAGTAGGAGATTATTACACCATCTGTGTAGCGAAATATACCGGGGCTCTGGGTCCAACACCGGGACAGGGAAGAGCCTTTGATATTGGCGGTACCGGAAGGCACCTTTTGGGTTTGCCGGGAAACGTGGCTGATGAGGTTGGTTTCTTCGCAAATCCCGGGCCTGCTTTTGAATCAGGCGGAGCGTTAAACGGTGATTTACACATTTATGAATCTCGGTTAGAGTCTCCAAACTTCATTTGCTCTGTAGATGGGGTCGAGGTAGTCAATGTAGCTACTTATTCCTCTCAGCAGATACTAGGGCCAGACGGAGGGACCATGGTACTATGCGATCAGGAAAACGGGGCGCAAGGAACACCGTTATTGGGTGATTTCTATTACCTGGGGATTGGAAAAGATTTAACAGCGCAGCAGAAAAGCGACTGGTACAGTATGGTTTCAGCAAGATACTTATAATTATGGGAGTAACGCCATTACAAATACGAAGGGCCACGATGGCCGAGATAGATGCCGAGGCGGGGGCCGGGTATGTTGGAAGCCCTGTTTTATCATCTGACGGGGGGTATTTGATTCTTCAGGATGGTTCTACACCAACTAACCAACTTGAAAAAATAGCCCCCACTGTTCAGGTCAATGTCAAACACTACGGGGTAAAAGAAGATTACACTGCCTTAGCCGATGTGTCCACTTCTGGAACGACCTTAACTAAAGTTGGGGGCGATGCTTTTACATCAGCAGACGTTGGAAAATCAATAGGGTTTAATTGGGGTTTTGATCTGAATGCAAACGGCCATATGCCGGGAGGTGGTTCCAATCCAGGGCCATTTCCTACTCCTACCGTGGTAGCTGACATTACTGCCCGTGATGCGTTAAGTCCTACTCACCAGGACATGGTAGAGGTTACGGATCCTTCAGCCGATGTAGGGGTAAACCTTCCGGCAGACTGGACCGGGAAAGCCTTTTATCTGAGGGTTTATACTACCTGGATGTGGGTAAACCACAAGGCCCGCCATTACACTACTATCGCAAGTATAACAAGTGATGACGTGGTAGAGTTAACCGATGCCCCGGATATAGACGTTTCAAATGTGACGGGATTCTACGCTACCGACAATTTCACAGCGGTAAGAACCTTGATAAATCAGTTTCCCGGTAAGAAGTTGCAGGTGTTCTTCCCTAAAGAGGCTTCAGGATATTATGTAGCCCCTCAGAGCGGGGTGTACTGGAACTTCACCAATGAGAATGTTGAATTATTCTCTAATGGGGCTACTATCTACATTCAGAGCAGCCCTATTGCGGTATCTACTTTCATTTGGCCAGCAGGCAAAAGCAATATATCTATTAAGGGGCTAAAGTTTGTTTCCTGGATGGATGGGATTTCTCAGGATGCTACCTATGCCAATTTTAATAATGCCAACCTGGTAGTAATACGATTAGGCAACTCATCTGGAAGTGCGGGATCTGTCAATGAAAACTATGAACTTAAAGATTTAGAGTTTACCAATGTCGGCAACCCATTAACAGTAAAAGAGCAGAGTTCAACGGCCCTATACTATACTAAGAATATCAATGTTGATGGGGTGAAAGTTGTGAACGGAGTAAATCCGATTTTCATTCAACAAGCCGATAAGGTTAGGTTTAACAATACCGATGTAGACCATGAGATTACCGGAGACGGCCAGCACCACTTCTACATATCTCACGGGGTATCAAATATGAAGGTGGAGAATACCATTTGTCGTAGAGGTCAGGGGTATAACATCCAAATACAATCTGCACAGACGACTTTACCAATCAAAAGTATCTCATTCAAAAATATTCAGTTTGAGGATATGGTGTTTGGGTTCGTGTTCTCAGGGAACGTAAAAGGGGTTTCTATTCAGAACTTTATCGCTACGGTTGACACCTCTTTGGGTTCTGGTTCCGAGATAGTGATAAACGTCAATAGTGCGAACTCTGACAGGACTGTCGATGGAGTGGTAATAGATGGAGGTGAGATCTCAGGAGGCGGTTGGCTTTACACTGATTTTGACACAGGGGCCAATGGTTATAATGAAAACGTTACCCTGAAAAACCTAAAAATATTTGGTAACACTTCAGGGATATTTCACCGGTATGCCAACCTTACTGTTGAAAACTGTGAATTTATCGCGGACAATACTGATAACGCGATCTTACAAGAGTACGGACTATCAGCAGATAAGCGAGTAGTATTCAGGAATAATACTTATCGCTTAACCGCAGGGGCGGGGAATGCTCAAGGGTTCCGGTTACTCAATGGTGCTGCTGGCGGTGTGTTTGTTCAGGGCAATACTTTGATTCAAACCGGCTCATGGGATTCCAATGCAAGGTTCTTTAACCTGGAATCGGGATACGGTTCGTGGGGGGCGATCAATGACAACACTATTGAGAACACCACACTTATCACTAATGACGGGTCATACGATGTAACCAAGAACCTAAAACTGTACAACAACTTCCTGACAGACGGGGCAGAGCCACTAGCGAGTTACGGAGTGGTTAGAAGGCCATACGACTTAACCGGTACAGCACAAACATTGAACCGAACTTTCCAACAGAGGTTTACGCGAACCACTAACGGTTCAGAAGTTACAATCACAATAAACGCCGATGGAAGTACTCCGCTAACAGACATGGAGGCGCCTTTCCAAAAGTGCGGGGATGGTGATATAGTTTTTGCCTTCAACGGGGCAATTACCGTGGATGGGGTAGAGACAAGCCCCGGGTCGGGGGAATACCGCCAATCTATAAAGGGTGGAGTGGTATGGTTGAAAAGGACAGGCGCAAATACTTGGAGCATTTGGGGAGCATCATTAGGAGTTTCAGGAGGATAGATTATGAAGAAGATACTAGTTGTAATACTAACACTATTTGCCCTGCAAGGGTGGGCGCAGACAGATGACTACCCGCAGGCGGTAGAGGATTTAATTTATAATCCTATCCATCTTGATTCACTGGAAAAGGCCATAACACTTAACCTTTTCTTAGGGCACTTCGCAGATTCGGCAACATTGGCCGGGGCGTTCACCGCCTCTTCTTACGATGGCTATTGGGGCTTTACAGATGATGCGCCGTGGCGCATATTCATTTCAGATGGTTCTAACTGGAATGCTATTGCCGGCTCCGGTGGGGGAGGCGGTGGAATATCCGATGTTGTAGATGACACTACCCCTCAATTAGGGGGTAATTTGGACGCCCAAACTTTCACAATTTCCAATGCCGGAAACATAACCATGGACGGAACATCAACCGTTGACGGCATAGATATTTCAGTAGATGTTGCAGCTAATACCGCCAAGGTTTCAGAAACAGTTATAACTACCGAGACAGAAACCGGGTCAACCAGGACTTTAGATGAAAACGATATTACCCACGTCAAAAGAGGGCTAACCATTAATGCGGCACCCACAGGAACCAAGCTGGATATCACTTTTGATCCTGGAACAGCTAATGACTGGTTTGAGATCATTCTTATTACTTCCGGGGATTCAGTAGAGTTTGAGGGCAACGGGGTAACCATTCACGGTGATACCTTAATGACCTTTCAGTATCAATATGCACTTGCCCGCTACATCGATGCCACCAATGTAGTGCTGAAGATAGAGCAGCGGGAGCGGATAGAATTAATCTATGCTATCAGTGATGAAAGCACAGCAATAACGGCAACTACGGGTTTAGTGCCAGACTTAATTACTCAGGCTTTCACTTTAACTGAAGTGGTAGCTTTTTGCTCAACTGGCCCAAGCGGGGGAGCTATTGTGTTTGATATTAACCTGGACGGGACCACAACATTGAGCACGAAGCTATCTATTGATTCGGGGGAACAAAGCTCAAGATCGGCAGCCACACCAGCGGTTATTTCGGATTCAGGTCTAGGGAACAATGAGGTCGTAAGTTTTGATGTGGAGAGCTCAAACGGATCTCCCGTAGGGGCAAAAATCCACCTAATAGGCTACAAATGAGAATACTAATCTTTCTTCTTTTCAGTATTCAGGTTTACGGGCAAAATCTTGTAAACCCGTATCGGTTTGCTACGGGTCCCGGAACCGATCCAGGCGCCCCGGATGCTCATTGGGATTTTGACAATGATCTTGATGATGATATAAATACCTATACGGAGGCAGACGGAACCGCAGTTGGTACAATGTCTTATAGTTCAGGAGATAAAGTAGAGGGTACTCATTCGCTTGATCTGGATGGGTCTACTAATGCGGTTCTTATCAACAACTCAGGTGCCACCGATGACTTCATGCACCAAGCAAATGAGGACATTACTTTTTCGGGATGGATAAAGGTTGACACCGATGGCACAGATTACATCATCCTTGATGAGGGTGGTCAAGGCAAAGGGATGTATTTAGGGATCGGGGCAGCCGATGTGCTGGAGTTTGAAATTGACCCATCCTCCAGCACGGAATACACGGGGTCTGGGTCTTACCCCACCGATAATGGGTGGCATCATGTCGCGTTTGTTCTCGATGGTAGCGCCTCTACAGTAATTGTTTACCTGGACGGCTCATCTCTGTTTACGGTTAACATATCACCAGATACAGACTTTGAATCCCACAACGATAATGGGGGCTTTGGCCAGGTACATCAAAGCATAGCAGAGTTTGGAGTTAGTGACCAGGCCAGAAAATTCGATGGACATTTTGATGATTTCAAGTATTGGGAGAGCGCATTAACTGCGGACAATATTCTATGGCTATATCATGAGCATGATTAGAATACTAACCATATTAATACTATTCTCTTTGGGATGTGACGGACAATCCAGGGTAGGGTTTATTATCGCGGCAAAGAAAAGCCAGAACCCGGCACCCTATGTTGAGCCTGGTCAGGAATCCGGGATGTCATGGCCCGAATTAGTGGCTCCAACCAGCCCCGTAACTTTGAGTGCCTCAGATGAGGATACCGACAATGATGTATTGGGCGTTATAACCGACAATGAAAATACTTCCGAGTGGGTGCCTATAAACAGGTATTTGAGAGTAGCGAGTTACAAAGACTCAGTTTATGTATCCTATGTCGATGATGCAAATCTAAGACCCAAGATTGGGGTAGTACATGTTGATGGAGGAAGCGTAACAACAGACTTTGTTGACAAGGATGAAACGGGTTGGAGTGTAAATGACGATGACCATCATCATCCATCCTTTATAGTAGACGGAAACGGATATATTCACTATTGGGTAGACATGCACGTTTACCCACAGTCCAACGATTCACACCTTCCCGCTGCCCGGTTAGATGAAGAAATAATGTGGTACATGAGCGACAACCCACAAGATATATCCTCATTTACTTTTATGGGCACACTGGATGCAGTAGAAGCCCCGCAAGGGTGGGGGTGGAGTTATTTGTATCCGTTCTTAACCCAAGACAGGGTATTGTTATTTAAAGCAAGGTCTGCTCCGTGGAGTACAAATGACACTGAGAACACAGGTGACTATACCTTTCCGGGTGGCGCGGGACTATCTATGTACAAGTGGAACGGCTCAACATGGACAGGACTAGGGAACCCTCCCGACGATCTTACCAATGGCGCTGGCACAAGGTATGGAACCTACCCTATGATATTTCAGGCTAACTACGGGGAGGAAAACCAGCCACCCGGAGAAAGTGACCCGCTCGACCAGTTTTACAATTCTATCTTTCATTACCCACGGGTAACATTTGATAACAAGATAGTAGCTATACAGGCCATCAATAAAGATTTTGAAATAGCCGATGCCTCCACTATACTTTACGGGCACTCATGGGATTTAGGAGAGTCGTGGTTAAGCTGGAATGGTGACACCCTGACTACCCCAATAAGCTCCAATTCTATCCCCGGCATTCCTGCCCAAATGGATGGGGGAAACCATACGGGGGTAGACGGAAAAGGAAACCCTTATGTATCGTGGACAGCAGCATCCCCTTCAGGGACATATCAAAACACCAAATGGAAATATTACGATGGAAGTAGTTGGAGTGATTCGGCTGACTTTGAGCCGGAAAACGTATCGCGAAGTGCAGCATGGTATATTGATGCCAATGAAGTTGTTTCCAGACTCGGCACAAACTTCTCAAGCGATATTTACAGATCATTAGGTGAGGATGCTACGGGGTATCAGGATGCTACATTAGGCACACACTTCTTGCCGGGAGAACCCATCAGGGGGGCGGTGGATCACAATGCAATGTTTGGTGTAAGTTGGTCAGCTTCAACTTCTGGTGACCTACAAATAAGAAAGGTAAGGTGGGATCTAGCATCTATTCCTTCGATAGATTCTGAGTGGACTACAACTCAAATAGGTACATCTGCGGGAAGCACCGGAATATGGAACGGCATCTATCAAATGCAGTCAAGCGGTACTGGAATTTGGGGTGATGATATGGACTTGCAGTTTGTCCACAAAACAACTACAGGGGATTTTGATAGGGTGGTTCGGGTGAACGGCATTGAGTATGTGAGCGATTCAACTTTTACCGGATTAATGGTATCCGAGGAACTTGATGGAACCGGAGAATATATGGCGGTAACAATATCCAACTATAATGGCTTGCGTGCAGACTCAAGAAATGAAAGCAATGTGAGAGACTCGGTTATAGTTCAAGATTATCCCGTTATTTGGTTGTGGCTAAAAAGAGAGGGTGACCAATTCACGGTTTACTATGGACACAACACTGTAACAGAGCCAACCTTATTGCTTCAGAAAGAGATCGCAATGGATGCAGTGGTGTATGTTGGTATAGTCACTGGATCCGGCCACTCATCTACCCAAACCCATGCCAGACTTTCCAGATATACAGAGATAGGGTACAGCCAGGAAGCTGCTCAGGCTATTGAGAACATAGGGTTGGAAGATGCTGAACCCTGGGAGGTGTCCGCTATTGCATGGGCGGTAGATTCATTGGTATTAGCCGGTCAATATGATGCGGCAGATTATATCAACAGGTTGGGGGTAACGGTAACCCCGGCAAACTGGAAGGACGGGACCGACATTACAGAGGTTAATTCCCCTGAGTACTTGCAAGGCCAAGGGTATAGATTGTTAGCAGATGATTCCACAGCCATAGACTTGAACTACCAGCCTTCAACAGATCGCAACGAGAACGTAACCTATATCTGGAAGGGCCGGCCAATAAACAATTCATCCAACGATAACTATTTGTGGGGTGCAGATGACGGCACTGACAGGGCAGCGCTAAAGCTCAACACAGATGAAAATAATTGGGTATCATACATTCATGCTAACGGTCTTTTGGGGCAGTACTTTTCAATTGATACCACTAACATTGTTTCAGTTACCAGGACTTACGATGATACCACAAGAATCTACAAAGACGATACCGAACAATGGGAGAAAGTTGAAGCCTTTGACGGGCCGGTGGGTCAGGATATTCACATTGGAGCATTAGACAACAACGGTACTTTACAGCACTACTCAAGCCAGTTAGCTGAATGGTTTGTGGTTGGCGATTCTACCTTAGATTTATCGGTATGGCAGCGGGTAATGTATCGCACTGATTCGGTTTACTATGCTAACTTAGGTAGTGCTTCCGATGAAACCGCACCAACAACCCCCGTAATAGCTTACAATTCCGGGTCAAGCACTTCACTTACTTTTGATATTACCACCCCCTCAACTGATGCCAATGGGATTGCTCATTACCAGGTTGACCTAGACCAGACCTTTAACAAAAATATAGATGGTGGATCCACTCAGTTTACCGTTACCGGCCTGTCAGCTTCCACCGCTTACGATGTGAGGCTAAGTGCCTTTGACCCTTCGGGAAATCAATCTGCCACCTATGAGGTAACAAGTGTATCTACCGAGGCAGCAGGGGAAGAATTTACAGAGGACTTTGAAAGCGGTTTAGTTACCCCGCCTTTTGATACCAAGAATGGAGCCAACGACCCTACCTTTGGCGATGACCCTACCGAGGGCGGCAGTAATGATGTAATGATTTCCGACCTCCCGCCACCTACTACCTCATGGTCAAACATTGACCGCAGGAGCGAGATTAAGCGCACAGGGGGAACGTATCAGGATGTGCCGGTATGGCACCCCAACGGCACCAGTTGGTCTTACCAGTTCAGGATATTTGTTCCCTCAGACCACTACTGCGACCCGGACTTTCCAGAGCTTATCGCACAGTGGCACCACAGCAATGTTAGCCCGGTCAGCGGTGGCCCGCCATTGATGATTAGAATTGAAGATTGCGAGATTAAAATAAAGTACCGCTATCAATCAACTGAAGGTGGTAGCGTGACAGAGAACACGGTAGCCTCCGGGCAAGACCTCACCTTGGATTCATGGAATTACTTTATCGTGGATGTTACCTGGGACTACTCCGGGTCGGGTTCGGTAGATGTGCATTGGGATGACGAAGGCTGGCCACTGGTGGGAGATGAGATTATAGATTACGATGGGGCTATTGGGTTTAATGACGGCGATGACCTGGGGGTAAACCAGGAGTTTGGAGTGTATAAATGGGACTTCAACAGCGCCACCGATGCCACCACATACAAAGATAACAGGGCGTCAAATTGCCCGGCCTGTGATGACAACAGGTTATTTTATTACGACGACATTACAATCCAGGAGGGGTTAGAGTTTTGACACAGAAAGAGCAAATACAGGAACTTGATAAGAAGATTGGCCATATCGAAACCATACTTTTTGGGCATGACGGCAGCAACGGCATGAATGGCGATTTGAAAGAAATCAAGCGAAAGCAAACTGATATGATGATATGGGTCAGGGGTATAGCGTTGGCGGTTCCTTTTCTGCAATGGATTATTAATC
Organism: Bacteroidia bacterium; assembly: GCA_030430675.1. GTDB lineage: Bacteria > Bacteroidota > Bacteroidia > Cytophagales > Cyclobacteriaceae > SZUA-3. Next base: position 26,216 of record JAUIKU010000001.1, read on the forward strand.
ATTTCCTATGAAGCGGGCGAAGGTTAGCGGGGCATTACTATTGATTACAGGGGTCTTATTGGGGGTTCTTATTACTTATCACCAATGCACCAGACCCTGGAAAGAAAAGTTCTATGAGTGGCAACAGAACACTTATGGGGAGCCGGGTTATTATTCATGGTTGTGTAATCAGGTTGAAGCTGACCTAACCGATACATTCCATTATGATACCGTTTACTACTACGCTTTAGACAAGCCCAAATACCAGGAAGGGAAGATAATATTTGATGGTGACAATGTTACCTTTTCCCGGTCAGGGCAAGACTATTCTTACCATGCCGATCATAGCGGAGAAGGCTACTACTGGATATTAAAAGACGGCTACCCTACAGAGGTAATACAAAATGAGAACTCAGTAATAACCATGTCTTATGTGGCGGGTTACCCGCAATTGGACACTATAATCATTTATCACTGATGAGATTGGCCGACCATAAAACTAATGTTATCGGGGTTCACCCGGTTCTATTTTCTTACTGGTTTTTAGCAGATGAGGTTTGCCGAAAGATACTAGGCTATGAAATGATTATCACTCATTGCCTGGACGGGAAGCACATGGCGAAGTCATTGCATTATGTGGGGTTGGCATGGGATGTTAGGACGTGGACCACTCCAACAAGCGGCATTCAGATTGACCAGTATTTAAGAAGATTATTGGCTGAGACATTGCAAGAGGTTTTAGGGGATGCCTTTGATGTGGTAGAGCATGACACGCATTTACATATCGAACTGCAACCTAAGAATATTATAGAAGCAATAGAGGTGTTTAAACTATTATCATGAGACCGAAAAATAAAGGGCATCGAGAGCGCATAAGACAACACAAGTATAAGAAGCGAATTGAGGTTCTTGGGTTAAATCCTGGGGATTGGCAAGGGAAAAAATCGGACGCAAAACCATGTAGTTGTTGGATGTGCAAAAACGAAAGGTATTCAAGAAAGGTAAAGCATACTATTGGAATAGAATCAATCGATTGACCTTAAAACATTAAATATGGACTTATTAGGATCAATAATATCAGGACTATTGGCCGGGGTGCTAATCCCATTTGGCCGAGCAGTGCAGCAAAAGTGGGCTGTTTTCAAATGGTCAATCTATTGGAATGAAAACAAGTATAGACTAGCATGGGGGTTTTTATGCTCGGTAACTGCGGTATTGGCAACATGGTCACTCACACCAGAATCAATTAAGCAGATGGTAGATGTTTACAAGGGTGCTTTATTTGTGGCAGCAGCCAGCCCGGTAACCGTACTAAGTTTCCTGATAAAGAAGAATACACCAAAGGACAGTGACTAGCCTTAAAAAGACATTAGATAACCTGGAAAATCATATCAGGTCATCAAACAATATCACTAAAAGCAGAAAGATGAATATCAAGGGAGTTTTTGAGTATTTTGATTTGGCCGCAATTTTTAAGCTAGCGGCAGTAGTGTTATTTATTGACCTTTCCTTTACAGCAAAGGTTGGTATAGTTATAGCTATTGGATTGTTTCTGGTGCATACCGGATACAAGCGGTATAAGCTAAAGAAAGCATCTTCAGTAGTTAGTAGCGAGGTGCCAAGTAAGGCGTTTAAGAACTAGCATGGCGTTGTACAAGGGCCGTGAGCTTTGGCGCAATGTTCACGAGGTAGAGATACCCGATGTAAGGAAAAAGGATAACCCTTTAGACCTGTTTCTTTGCTCGGATGTCCACATGGAGAGTAAGAAGTGTGATCTTGATTTATTCATTAAGCACTTAGATGAAGCGAAGCGCAAGGGGGCATTGATAGCAATCATTGGTGACCTGTTCGATTTAATGGAGGGACGGTATGACCCCCGAAGCAACAAGGGGGTATTGAATGAGGAGATAGTGAAACTCTCAGTAGACAATAGCATTCCTTATTTGAGCGCAGTGGTAGAGTGGGCGTTTAGAATACTTGAGCCGTACGCTGAGAACATCTGTTTGATAGGAAAGGGTAACCATGAAACCAATATCGAAAAGCGGGCAGAGTTCGATTTAATAAATGCCCTGGTACACCGGCTGAACATGGTCAGTAATACACAGGTATTTCGTGGCGGTTATTCAGGATATTTAAAATTCAAGATGCCTAAAACCGGCACTCCATGGTTATCCTATCTGGTGAAGTACCACCACGGGTTTGGTGGAGCCAAGCGAAGCAAGGGAAGTTTAAACGTGGATCTCAACGCCGCTAATTGGCCAAGTGCCGATTTAGTTATTACCGGGCACACACACCACAAATGGATAATTCCAAAGCAACGTGAAATTCTCACGCAATACGGAAAGCTGACCAATACCGTGCAGTACCATATCTGTTTAGGAGGTTACAAAAATGACGTTGAGGATGGTTACGGTGGTTGGGCTGTGGAGCGTGGTTTTGAATCACTGGCATTAGGTGGCTGGTGGGGCAAACTATGGTTGTCCGGTCATGCGCAGAAGAATGTTTTACAGGAATGGGTTATGGCATGAGAATGACAGATTTAATTATCATAGCGGCCATATTGATTTTGCTGGGTGGCGGCATTGGCTGGCTAACCAATACAGATAAGGAGCGCAATAAGATTGAGCAACTTGAGCGGGCTTCACAGTTTCAACAACAGCGTGCCGATAGTTTACATAGAGTAAACAAATCTTTATTAAGCGAACTCGCTATTAAAGAAAATGAGGCAAAACTTAAAAAGCAGGACTATGATAGTTTCAAGGTTGAGGCGAACAAGCGTATAAGTGAGCTTACACAGCAACTGGATACCGGAAAAACTTCAGCACCATTCAGGGAGTATGCCCATATCAAGGCACAGCAGATTAAGAAACTTGAATCTGCCTACGCCAATTTAGATGCCTTGAGTATCAAAAAAGACAGCATTATTCATATCCAGGCAAAGCAGATTGAGCATTTAAATAAAGTTCTCGATTACCGGAACGAGCAGCTAAAATCTTATGAAAAGATGGTTCGCAAGAAAGAACTAGGAGGTGCCAAAGGTGTCTTATTTGCCTTGGGTGCTTTTGTTACCGGCATGGTATTAGGAATGGTTGGGCAGTAACCCATCCCCACTTATCACCTACCCATATTAAATACAGGGGGCCTTCCTTAATTCCCTGGATAGTACCTGTATATTCCTTCCCTTTATAGGAGAAGCGAACCGTTTGATTGACTGAATATTTGGGCATGGGTTTACCTGAAAATTTACCCTCATATATAAAAAACGCCCCATACGTTCAGTATAAGGCGTTTATAGTTGCCCGACCAGGGCTCGAACCTGGACTCTTCTGAACCAAAATCAGACGTGTTGCCAGTTACACCATCGGGCATTCCATTTTAGAAGCACAAATGTAGAACTATTTTGACTTAAGAAAAAACAATCTTTTAATCAATTATTCTATCCCTACAATTGTTCTTGCTGCTGGCCGATTTGCGCTGCCACCCAATTCCGGGCATTGGCAAATGCTTCCATCCAGGGGGTAACCCGGGCGTTATCAGGCAAACCGGCTTTGTGAGCCCAGTGCCAGGGAAAGATCGATCGTTCCAGGTGTGGCATCATGGCCAGATGTCTGCCGTCTTCCGAACAGATAGCGGCGGCGTTGTATTGCGACCCGTTGGGGTTGCCTGGATATTGTTCATAACCATAAGTGGCAGCGATATGGTAGTGATTTGGTTCCATGGGAAATTGGAACTGACCTTCACCATGTGCCACCCAGATACCCAGTCGGGAACCAACCAGGGATCGTAACATGATACTGGGAGTTTCATGGATGTCCACACTTAAAAAGGCCGATTCGAATTTGCCCGATTGGTTATGCAGCATCCTGGGATGTTCCCGGTGTTCCGGATGGATCAATCCCAGCTCCATCATCAACTGGCAACCATTGCAGACCCCCAGGCTAAGAGTATCCGGTCTGCTGTAAAAGCTGTCCAGAGCTTCCTTAGCTTTTTCATTATAACGAAAGGCCCCTGCCCATCCCTTGGCAGACCCCAATACATCGGAATTGCTGAAGCCGCCTACAAATACGATGAAGTTGATATCTTCCAGTGTTTCACGTCCGGTTACCAAATCCGTCATATGCACATCTTTGACTTCAAATCCGGCCAGGTATAGAGAATAAGCCATCTCACGATCACCATTGACTCCTTTTTCCCTGATAATGGCAGCCTTGCAGGGGCTGGGAGCAGTGTGCGTCGGGCTTAGTGATAAAGAAGCGTGTGTTCCGGTAAAATGATCCGGAATCCGGAAATCAAGAGGTTGCTGATTATAATTTTGATACCGTTGCCTGGCCAATTCGGGTTTGGTCTGATGCTGATCCAGCAGGTAGGATGTTTCAAACCATTGATTCCGGTATCGGTGAATATCCAGACTGTAATTTCCAGCGCCTACCTTTATTTTGGCGGTGGGTGCACCGGTGACTTCACCGAGTATTTGATAACCTATTTCCTGCCCCTGCAAAATAGCGGCTACTTCCTGAATTTCGGATACCTGGAGAACAACCGCAGGATTTTCATTGAACAGAATCTTTACTTCATCTGGTCCCAAAGAGGATAGATCAATTGAGAACCCGGTGGATACATTGGGAAATGTCATTTCCAACAGGGCTACCAGAAGGCCACCTTCACTTACATCATGTCCTGCTAACACCAGGCCCTCCAATATCAATTGCTGTACCGCCGTAAACCCGCGTTTGAAATAATTGATATCCGATATATCGGGAGTGGAACCTCCCAGTTGGTTTAACACCTGTCCTAAACTGGATCCTCCCAAATTATGGGGGCAAGACGACAGGTCGATATAGACCAACTTGCTATGTTCTGCGTGCTTTAGTTCCGGGGTGACCACCCGGGTAATGTCACTTACTTCGGAACAAGCTGAAACGATCACGGTTCCGGGTGCCGGCACGGTGGTACCATCGGGATATTTTTGCTTAAGGCTTAGGGAGTCTTTTCCGGTGGGGACGTTTATTCCCAGCTGGCAAGCCATATCGCTAAGGGCTTTCACCGCGCTGTATAGCCGCGCATCTTCGCCATCGGATTTTGCCGGCCACATCCAGTTGGCACTCAGGGATACTCCTGCTAATCCATTGGATAACGGGGCCCAGACCAGGTTGGTTAATGCCTCAGCTACGGAGAGCCGGGATCCTGCCGCCGCATCCAATAACGCGGGTACCGGGGCATGGCCTATTGAGGTGGCTACACCTTTATTGCCGGCATAATCCAAGGCCGCTACTCCCAGGTTGTTAAGTGGCAATTGTAGGGCACCGGTGGTTTGTTGCAGAGCTACCTTGCCAGTTACGGAGCGGTCCACCTTATTGGTAAGCCAGTCTTTACAACCTACACTTTCCAGTTGCAGTACCATTGAAAGATATGATTCAATTTTATCCGGTTCATAAGATAACGGAGTGAAATTGCTCTCCCGTGTTTTATCATTCAACACTGTTTTGGGAGAGCTGCCGAACAGATGTTTGAGCTCCATGTCCATGGGGTTCGGCGGGTTTTTCGACTCGAACTTCAGATGATGATCTCCGGTTATTTCACCTACCTGATAGATAGGGGCCCGCTCTCTTTCTGATACCGTTCTCAGCAAATCCACATCCTGTGATTTAAGTACCAGTCCCATGCGCTCCTGGCTTTCATTGCCCACAATTTCTTTGGCGCTCAGGGTAGGATCGCCCACCGGTAATTTATCCATGGAAATGGTGCCCCCTGTATCTTCGACCAGTTCCGAGAGACAGTTGAGATGCCCACCGGCACCATGGTCGTGTATGGATACAATGGGATTTGAATCACTTTCGGCCATGGCCCGGATGGCGTTGGCCACTCTTTTTTGCATTTCCGGATTGGCCCGTTGTACCGCATTTAACTCCAGGCTGTGATGGTATTCACCGGTAGCTACGGAGCTAACCGCGCCACCACCCATACCAATGCGATAGTTATCGCCTCCCAGTACTATGATCTGATCACCTTTATGCGGGTGGTCTTTCCTGCTATGATTGGCATTGGCAAATCCGATGCCACCGGCCAGCATAATCACTTTGTCATAGCCTGTAATCTGATCCTGACCCTGGTGTTCGAAGGTCAATACACTGCCGCATATTAGCGGCTGACCAAACTTGTTGCCAAAGTCGCTGGCACCATTAGAGGCCTTGATCAACAGGTCCAAAGGTGTCTGGTAGCGCCAGCTTCTGGCGGGGATCTTAGATTCCCATGGCTTGGGCTGGCTCAGGCGGCTATAAGGTGTCATGTAAACCGCAGTACCCGCCAGAGGGATACTGGCCTTTCCTCCCGCCAACCGATCCCTGATTTCACCTCCGGTACCGGTAGAGGCCCCGTTGAACGGTTCCACGGTGGTGGGGAAATTATGTGTTTCCGCCTTTAAAGAGATTACCGATTCAATTTCCCTGGTCTGGAAAAAATCGGGTCCATGCGATGTCCTGGGGGCAAATTGTTCAATCACCGGTCCCGTAATGAAGGCCACATTGTCCTTATAGGCAGAGACCAGGTTATCGGGACTGGCCTTTGAGGTGTCCTTGATCATCTGGAATAATGACTTCTCCTGGGTTATGCCATCGATGATGAATTGTCCGTTGAAGATCTTGTGCCGACAGTGCTCCGAGTTGACCTGAGAGAATCCGAACACCTCACTATCGGTCAGACTACGTCCTAACTCCCGACTTACACCCTCCAAATAGTCCACTTCATCCTGGCTAAGTGCCAGTCCTTCCTGCTGGTTATAGCTGTTGATATCATCTATATAGATCACCGGGTCTGCCTGTTTGTCCACGGTAAAAATTGATTGGTCCAGGCCCTGGTATTTTACCTGTAGCATGGGGTCAACCTGGTAATCTGGCTCAATCCGGGTAAACTCTTCAATCCTGGCAATACCCACAATGCCCATATTCTGCGTTATTTCCACCGCATTGGTACTCCAGGGAGTGATCATTTCCTTGCGGGGGCCACAGAAAACACCGCCCACGGAAGAATCCGGTGATTTATCCGCTCCACCAAAGAGCCATTGCAATTTTTCCAGGTCGGAGTTTGAGAGTTCGGAAGAGGTTTGGATTGCGAAAATAGTAGTATCAGGTACTAAAAAAAAAGTCACCATATTCAGAAGGAAGCGATGGGTTATCTATACCGGCAAATGTACCTAATATAGAGATAAGTTTGTAGTGTTAAGATTTAACTTATTGTACGGATTCAACAGCGTACAACGCTATCGGTTTTTCTTTTCCCCTGGGTACCGTTTCTTCAATAAACTCTATTTTCAGCCCATTTTGACTATTGATTTTTTCAGCAACTTGACCTGAGATCAACAGGTCATGCCCCAGCCGCTTACAATCCTCCTGGATTCGTGCAGTGGTATTCATAACGTCTCCGATGAAAAGTATTTCTTTCTTTAATTCTCCTACCCAGGTGACCAATACCTGTCCCACATGGATACCAGTACGAAACCTGGGTAAGTGGCCATATTTTTGACCATAATACTCCGCAAGATTATCAATGGTTTGTTGTATTCCGATAATGCAATCAATTACATTGTTGTTTTCAAATCCCCGATGAGGCTCCCAGCAAAGAATTATTTCATCCCCTACATATTGATAAATTTCTGCTTTGGTATTACTGATAGGTTTGGAAATATCTGAGTAGTAGTCTTTGAGAAACTGTCCAAACTTGCGATGGCCGAGATGTTCGGCAATGGTGGTAGATCCCACCAGATCAATAAAAGCAAATATTCTTTCCACTTCCTTGGGTTGATGATACCTGCCGCTAATAAAGTCCAGTAGTTCTCCCTTTCGATGAAGACTGTTGATCTGGACCACCGAAGAATGAATAAGAATCAGGAGAAATATTGTCCATAGATTTATTACAAACATCTCTGAATTCAGGTATTCAATCATGCCTTCCAGAAATTCTTTTCCATTGATCATCTCCCAGATGCCGTTAACCAGTATCAGGCTTGAAGAAAGAATCAGGGTATAGCTAATGGCTTTTACCAGTACCAGGTATAAAAATGTTCGTTTCCTGAAGTGATTGATAAAAGTAAGATCAAAAACTCCGATCAGCGTGCCTATTAACATACCGCTTATTCCCGCTCTAAGAATTAATGGCCATAAAGGCTTGGGATCCGTACTTTGAGTAAGGGCATGTTCTATTATGGCATAAATTACCCCAATGAACAGAAAGGGTAGACCGTGTTTGGCAATAATCGATTTGACGGATTTCATCCGCCCAGCTTTAATAGTGAGTACATGCTTCAACTAAAGTGCATAAATTTCCCTGTTCATGCAACTCAGGCTTACAAGTCCCTGTATTGGTGATAGCAGGTATTTTCTACAAGTGCTTTATATCGATCTTACGTCGTTGGTCTTCGGTGATTTCCTGAAACGGCAGTATAATCTGCAGCTGTCCGGGCTGGTAGTGTGCCACAATATTGGCGGTATCGACATAAGCTGGCAAATTAAACGTACGTGTCATTATAGGATGGTATGCGGCGGCTTCCGTATAGGGATGGGGTAGATTGACAGCTATATTTAGCCTGTTCAGATCAAGCATAATGTCATAGGCGTCCATGCTTACGCCTGGAGCAGTTATTTTTATTACAAATTCATTTTGATGCTGTTTTACACTTACTCCAACCTGTACACGCCCCCCGTTCAATGTGTTTAATACATCACCGTGTTTCAATAAATTGATCAGCGCTTTCTTATTCTTCAACAAATTCATCATTTCTCCTCTTTTCACACTGGTAATTGAGCAAAATGTGTACCAGGTGACAAAATCGCTGTTTTTATGACAGAATGACCGGGTTCAATTAAGGATTAAGGATTAAGGATTAAGAATGCTCCATGCCCCATACCCTCTGCTCTAAGCTCTCTGCCCTCTGCTCTCTGCTCTCTGCTCTCTGCCCTCTGCCCTCCGCCTATTCCGGAGCCGCATACTGAAACCGGGTGAAGATTTCGACAATTTTTTGTTCTACCTTTTCCAGGTTGTCATCTCTCCGGGGTTTAAGAGTAAGGTCTGCACTACCGGTCCATACGGTTTTCTTGGAGCCAGCCTCAATCATTTCAATTTCCACCAAAGCTTCAACGTCCTGAGGTTGGACAGAATAATCATAGGTGGGATAGTACCAGTAGTAGGAGTACCGATCGTATCGTTGGTTTGGAGTATTTTGACTCAGTCCGGTGCTAATATCGTAATCAATTATCAGATCGGGATCGTGACTGTATTGATAGCCTCTGGATTGCATTTGATCAGCAATTAACTGGTCAACCCTTTCAAAAGTATCACGAGCTTTATTGGAGAGCTCCTTTATTTTTGAATGGGGTTTAATGCTAAAACTGCGGTAGCGGTCAAACTCGGCGCCGGCATGCGCATAGGTTATTATTCGCGGGGAGCTGCATCCGAAGCAAAAGCACAGCAGCAATAAGGTCAGAAGTCTGGTCTTCATTATTCAGAAATTTACAAAACAAAAAGTAGTCAGCAAAACAACACTCAGCACACCAGGCTCAATCCTGGAATATTGTTCGAAATCCAGACTGGCATTCTTCCGATTTTACCTGTTATCTTGCCATAAGGGTTTACACCGGTAGTACCGTCTTTTCTTTAACAACCAATGGAAAAAGCGCGCTGTTCATCTAACCTTGTCAGATGAATAGCATTACTGAAAGCGGCAAAACTAAAATTTAAATCTTACTATATAAACACCTGTAACTATGAAAGAACAATCGAACCAATCTACCCGCAGGGGCTTCTTAAATACCTTGGGATTAGGTGGGCTGAGCCTGGCAGGAATGGCCTTTTCGCCCATCGAAGAGCAGCTGGAATATTCCACCCAAAAGGTAAATAGAAATTCTGCGCCATCGGATTTGAAGATAACCGATATGCGAATTGCTGAAATAAGTGGAGTGGTTTTTAGAACCCCCATCGTGAGAATTTATACCAACCAGGGTATTATCGGACACGGTGATGTGCGCGATGGAGCTGCCAAGGAATATGCCTTGTTCCTGAAGAGCCGGATACTGGGCGAAAACCCCTGTAACGTGGAGCGCCTGTTTAAGATCATAAAGCAATTTGGGCATCACGGTCGACAGGGGGGTGGTGTTTCGGGAGTTGAAATGGCCCTTTGGGATATCGTAGGAAAAGCTTATGGGGTACCGGTATACCAGCTGCTGGGTGGAAAATACCGGGACCGGGTTCGGGTTTACTGCGATACCACGGTTTCTAACGATCCTCATGAATACGCCAAAAGAATGCAGGAGCGGATCGATAAGGGTTATACGGCGCTAAAAATGGATATAGGCACCAGGCTGCTGAGTAATTTCCCGGGAACTTTGATCAACGCCCCCGACGGTCCCTATGATCCATACAAATACGAATACCGGAACTATCGACTAACCCAGCATCCGTTTACCCGAATGCAGGTGACCGATAAGGGCGTTGCAAAGCTTTGTGAATTTCTGGAGGTAATGCGCAATCAGATCGGCTACGAAATTCCTATGGGTACTGATCACTGGGGCCATTTTGGGGTAAATGAAGCCATTAAGATCGCCCGGGCGGTAGAGAAGTACAACCTGGCGTATATCGAAGACATCATTCCCTGGCATTACACCGATCAGTGGCGGGAGATTACCACCTCTACCACCACCCCCACCCAGACAGGAGAGGACATATTTGCTTTGGAAGGAGGGTTTATAGATTTGATTGACAACCGTGCAGTAGATATCGTTCACCCTGATCCCAATACCGCTGGTGGTATACTGGAGACCAAGCGAATCGGTGATTATGCCTCCAGTCGTGGTATCGGCTTTATGCACCATCACGCGGCCGGGCCGGTCTCATTCCTGGGCTGTGTCCACAGCGCTGCTGCCACTGAGAACTTCATGTGGTTGGAACACCATGCCGTGGATAAACCCAAGTGGGAAGATTTAGTGACCGGTATTGAGAAGCCTATTGTTCAGGATGGATACGTTAAGGTTCCTGAAAAGCCCGGCATTGGCGTCGAACTCAACGAAGATGTAGTCAAAGAATTTCTGGTGGAGGGAGAAAAGTTATTTGCTCCAACACCTGAATGGGATGAGATCAGGGCCAATGACAGGTTATGGAGCTAGCCCCTGGGGAATGTTGAATGTCGACTGTCGAATACGGAATGCCCAATGAATGCGGAAGGTTAATATTTAATTTCAGAAGTTAGAGATTTAAAATTAACTTGGGTGTTCGACATCCGGCATTCAACATTCGATATTCATGAGGCTCTTAGTTTCAAACGATACAATTTTGGGTGAAGGTCCCGCATGGGATCACAGAAACAACACCCTATACTGGGTTGATATCCAAAGGGGACACCTGCAGGCCTATGATTATGCTTCTGGCGAAAACAGTATTTACCCCATGGGTGAATTTGTAGGTGCAGCTGTTCCCACTACCGATGGCAGATTAATAGTAGCACTTCAGAATAGGCTGGGCATTTTTGATGTTGAGACCAGGCAGTTGGATATTGTCTGTACCCCGGAGCCGGGTCAGATTTCAAATCGTTTTAATGATGGAAAATGTGATCCGGCAGGGAGATTCTGGATTGGTTCCACCCAAATTAACCATCAGGATCCCACTGGAAAGCTGTATTGTGTGGCACCCTCTTTTGCTTTCTCATCGAAGTTGGACGATCTGTTGATATCCAACGGTTTGGCCTGGTCCCTCGACCACAAAACCATGTACTTTATCGATAGCCCCACTCACAAAGTGGGAGAATTCGATTATGATGAAACTTCCGGCGAAATTGAGTTTCGACGAAACGCGCTCTCTTTCGACCAGCGGCAGGGCACTCCCGATGGTATGTGTATCGATTCAGAAGGTATGTTGTGGATAGCTTTCTATGGAGGAGGTAAAGTGGCTTGCTATGATCCTGGGAGTGGTCGATGCCTGAAGGAGATACCGGTTCCTGCCCGAAATACTACGTCCTGTTGTTTTGGAGGCCCCGATTTGGATGTTTTATTTATTACCACTGCCAAAAGGGACGATCCTCAGGGTGGAGGACTGTATTGCTGTAGCCCTGGAGTTGGCGGGCTCCCTACTAATTTTTTTGGTAAACCATGAAAGTGAATAACCTGTACAGGTTGGTACTGGGAATTTCCCTGTTGGGAAGTCTGATGCTGGTTCCCTCCTGTAAAAAGCCTAATACCAATTACAACGTATTGTTTATCCTGGTAGATGATCTGGGCCATAGAGACCTCAGCATTACCGGCAGTCAGTTTTATGAAACCCCCAATGTAGATGCTATCGCCAGGGAGGGCATGGTATTTACCCAGGGGTATGCCGGATCCAGGGTCTGTAGTCCCTCCAGGGCTACCCTTATGACAGGGAAGTTTACTGCCCGGCATGGCATTACAGACTGGATAGGGGCCAGGTATGGAGAAGACTGGAGGCTACACCAACGCCATGATAAATTACTCCCGGCGGCATACAACTCCCATCTCGATCATGCTGAAGTCACCCTGGCAGAAGCCTTGAGATCAAAAGGTTATAAAACGTTCTATGCGGGAAAATGGCATCTGGGTGATGCGGGTTCCTATCCCGAGGACCATGGGTTTGATATTAATAAAGGTGGATGGGAAAAGGGATCTCCTATGGGTGGGTATTTCTCTCCCTGGGAAAACCCCAGTTTACCAAACCACAGTCCCGGTGAGAATTTATCCATGCGATTGGCCCGGGAAACCGCTTCATTTATCAAGGAAAACAAAGACTCCGCTTTTTTTGCTGTACTGGCATTCTACGCCGTTCACAGCCCCATCCAGACCACCAGGGAAAAATGGCATAAATATCGCCGGAAAGCGGAACAGGCAGGGATAGATTCCACGGGCTTCGACATGGAGCGGGTGCTGCCGATACGAGAGGTCCAGGACAATCCGGTTTACGGAGGCCTGGTGGAAACTATGGATGATGCCGTGGGGCTGGTACTGGATGAACTGACCCGGCTGGGATTGGATGATAATACCATCGTGGTTTTTACCTCCGACAATGGCGGTGTCTCCTCCGGAGATAATTACTCTACTTCAAATTTGCCACTTAGAGGAGGAAAGGGCTATCAGTGGCAAGGGGGCTTAAGGGTGCCTTTTTTTATCCGGGTACCCGGATTGCCAGCCGGTAGCAGCGATTACCCCGTTACCGGTGCGGATTTTTACCCCACGTTGCTGGATTTGTTGGGGTTGCCTTTGAACCCCGATCAGCATCAGGACGGGATAAGTGTGAAGTCCGTCATTGAAGGCCAGGAAGACCCAACTCCCAGGGCTTTGTTTTGGCATTATCCGCACTATGGAAACCAGGGGGGAGAGCCTTCATCTATTGTGTTGGATCATCCCTGGAAGTTGATCCATTATTGGGAAGATAACAGAGTGGAACTATACCAGATTACGGAAGATATCCATGAGGATCGTAACGTATCGGATCAGTTTCCGGATAAAAGAGACCAGTTATCTCAGCAGTTGGATAACTATCTAAATAGGATGGAAGCCAGTTTGCCCGATCCTGATCCGGAATTTGATTCTCTTCAGGCAATCAACAGAAGGCATTATTTAACTACGGAGTGGAAATCCCGGTTGGAAAAACAAAGACTGGGTTTTTTATCTCCCGATTTTCAGCCTGACAGTACCTGGTGGGGCAGTGAACCGCAGTAAATCCGCACCAGCCCAGGTGTGGCCTGAAAGCCTTTTTGCTGCTCCGTTAATGACTGGTGGCAGCCCATTGCCACTTAAGGCAAAGGTTTTTATCGAGAAGTCTACATCATTTCGCCTAAGTTCACCCAGGTATAAAGTCTTGATATCCGATTGGTCACGTACGGCTTTTTGCACCGGTCCGGATAAGTATATTCCACCCGGCTCAGCAATAGCCCGCAGCCGGGAAGCAATAATTTCGCAGTCATTTGAGATCTCACTTTCCTCTTTTTGAATTTTTCCCAGATGAATACCGATACGCAACTCCAAATCATATTCCCTTAGATGTTCCTGAATTTCCAGGGCACAGTAAACTGCATCGGAAGCTTGGTTGAAAGTACTCATTGCACCGTCACCCACTTCTTTCCACCAATTTCCTTCGAATTCCTCTACCAGGCGCTTTTGAACGGTCCTGCTCAGCTGCATATCGTTTAGCGCCTTGGTTTCGTTCTTTCCCATCAGGGCACTATATCCAACTATATCTGTGAACATTATTGCAGTCAGATATCTTCCCTGTGACATGAATATTGGTTTAACTCTTTAATATAAACTATCCGGTACTTAAAAAACGAGCGTCGTACGGGCACGGTATTCGGGATACAGTTCACTTTAATACACCAGTTAGTAGTTGGGATTAAAATAGGTAACCCGGGCGCGATGTAAATTTTTTTGTATCTTTTCTAGGTTACTTTTTCCGGTAACAATTACCAATCAGTAGCAACATGTCAGAACAGGAGATATTTGAGAATATTCAAGCGGGTGATAAAAAGGCCCTGGAACAAGTGTATAGATCCAATCGGGAATCAATAATTAACTGGATTACCAGAAAACACAGTTGTTCACTGGAAGAGGCCAAAGATATATATCAGGACGCCATTGTGATTTTTTACAACAATGCGGTAAAGGGTAAAATATCCGAGATCAACTTTAGTATCAGCTCTTATTTACACGAAGTGGTGAGAAGACAATTTTTAAACAAATTAAAGAAAGAGAACCGGATGAGCCGGGGGCTTTCGGGCTTTTTACAGGCTCCGGAGGCGTCGAATCTGGAAAGCGAACACCTCTTCGAGCAGAAATTAGAACTGGTACACAAAGCGATGCAGGAGATGAGTGAAGCCTGTAAGCAACTCATTAAACTAAGGTATTATTCCAACATGGACATGCAGGCCATATGCCAGCAGCTGGGCTATAAAAACCCGGATACCGCCAAGAATTTAAAGTATAAATGCATGCGCATTCTCAGGAGGAAGGTCAATACCATGACCATGGGAATGCAAATATAACAGCCAATGAAGAGTGAATATATAGATATGTTTGATACCTACTTCTCCGGAATGCTCACTGAGCAGGAGCGGATGGATTTTGAGACTAGATTGAAATCCGATTCAAAACTAGATCAGGCATTTCAGGAGTACAGCCATTTAAGACGAGGTATAGATTATTCCATTATGAAATCCTTGAAAGAAGAACTACAGGAGCTGGAAGCCAGTCTGCCTGAGATCGAACTGGAACCAGATGTTAAACGGATCATTAACCGAAAAACCCACGGGCATCGCAACCTGTGGTGGAGAGCAGCGGCAATTATTGTCATCGTGGCGATTTCCGCTACTGTTCTCCTGTTACAGATGCAGCGACCCTCAAACCCCCAGGATCTTTTCAGCCAGCATTTCGAACCCTATGAAAACCAATTTGTAAGCGCCAAAAGAGGAGATGATATAGCTTCTGATCCGTTGGTGCAGGCATTTCAGGCATATGATGCAGGAGACTATGCTGCTGCCGTTGCCGGGTTCGAATCGATCCTGGGGCATGAGAGGTACCAGGAGGAAAACAACATGCTGCTATTTTTTATGGGTAGTGCACAACTGGCCCAGGATCAAAGTCAGCAGGCCATTATTACTTTCGAACAGTTTCTGGAGCAATCAGGAGAGCATGTCGCAGAGGCCAAATGGTACCTGGCGTTGAGCTATCTGAATGAAAACAGGGTCGATGATGCTCAAGGCCTGTTGGTTGAGCTACGGTCAAATGAGAAATATGAAAAAGAGGCTGACAGTATACTGAAGCAGTTGAAATAATAGTCCAGAGGCACCCTTATTTCCCCTAGAACGTATTAATTTAAGTATTCGAATACTTAATATCTAACCTTAAAATTTTAAAAAATTATGCCAGTTGAAGCAGATAGTCAGGACTCAAGAGATCCTAATTCTCCCCAGTGGGGTTATGTAAAAGTTCAGAATCCGGAAGACGGTTTACAATATCCGGCAAAGGATGATAACTGGAATGAGTATGTCATGTTTGTTCATGATCAACAGGTAATCCCCATAGAGGGATTTGACCCCAAGCAGGGAAAAGTACCTGCCAGAACAAAACTTGAATGCGTTATGGTTCCGGCTAGCTTGACTATTGGCAGTCACAAACAGCTAAAACAACAAATAACCAGTGCGATTAACTCCTGCAATCCGGCTGATCAAAGGACTTTGAACGAATTAAATAAAACTTTGGCGTACCTGGAAGAAAAAGAATTTGATGAAATTTCCATTCCAAGCCGGCAAAAGCAAGAAAAGAATGCATCCGATGATGGCACATTGATACCAGATCGCACTACGCTTTGGGTAGCCCTGGTGGTTGGGTCAAAGTAGGTTAAGGCCCACCGGATCCTTACGTTTTTTTAGCGCTTTTATTACAACTATCGCTAAGATTAGTGCGGTTAAGGCAATTGCCGTAAACAACCAGGTGTTGGATGGTTTCACCACCGGCATTGTGGTTCCATGGACCACCATAGCTGCCCAGTAGTTGGGGTGTGACAGTGCTCCGGAATTTTCTGATAAGTATTTTAGTTTGGCCCCGCGCAAGGCCTGATCGACGCCCTCACCATTCTTAATTTGATGATAAAACTGTCCCAGGATTTCCGGGGTAGTTTTATCGCTTATTTTCCACAGGCTCATTACCGTCGTGGGGCAACCTGCGTAGGAGAAAGCTCTGGACATGCTGTAAACACCTTCACCACGGAAATTCCTTCCGGTCCCTGATTCACAGGCACTTAAAACTGCCAATCGGGCAGTTAGTCTCAAGTTATATAGTTCATAGGTATACAGGGGGTCGCTTTTGTTTTGGTCGTCAGGGGTCCGAAAAAGTAGACGGTTATTCAAGCGGGAAATAGTATCCGAGATCCCGTGGATAGCCAGATGAACAATGTCGAAGTCCCCGGCCTGGTTGAGGAACTGTTGTTTGGTTGCTTTCAGGCCTGAAAAAAACTGACCCTGGAGCTGTCCCTTTAAAAGTTCTATTTCTACTGCGGTTCCGGACAATTCGTTCTTTCCCCGCATGGCCTGTGGGTTGGGGTCGCTATGGCTAAATCCCAGGACTTTTAATTTTTGCCGTTGAGCGGTTGGTGCCATGGCCCAGAGATTAGCCGAATAGACGTAACTGGTAGAAAAATGATTTACCAGGTAATCCAGTTTGCTGTAGTCGTTATTGGGGCTTACCGGCTGGGTTATCACTAATCCTTCAAAAGGAATAAAGCGCAAAGGGCCATCAGCGGCGATTACCAGGGCATTACCTTCCAGTTCAATTCCGTAAAACAACTGCTGGTAAAGGTCCTGGGCAGTTTTAACATAGTCGCGGAACTGGGATTCCTGGTTGGAGAATTGTGGAGGTGTCAGCAAATGACGCTGATAATCCAAAACCAATTGATTAACCGCTTTTATCGGTTTTTTGAAGAAGTCAATTTGCTGACCCCGCAGTACTACTGAAAATATGGAGCTGTCACCCCAGAAATAATTTATCAACGTTTGATTCTCTTGCCGGGACTGATGCTGAATGCGGGACAGATCCAGTAATTCATTTTCTAAGGCAGAAGCATAGGAGGGATAAGCAGCTTCCAGAGATTCCTTAAACTCATCTAGTGCAACAGTAGCTTCGAACAATTGGTCTTCCAGGTTTCTGATTTTCTGTACGTCCACCGTACTGCTGGCTTTTTCGTTTTCAAGATCCCTGGAAACGGAATCCATCCTGGATCTAATGTTATTCTCTAAATGGATTAACGAGTCCGGCACGCCCACCATGCGACTTTGTTGCAAGTCACTAAAAGTATCAAACAGCAGCCTGGCCTTGCTGCTTTCGATAACAAAAAAAGCTGTTTCCAAATAAGTGTTGCTGCCGGTAAACTTATAAAGGGAATAACACAGGTTTAGGGCTTCTTCGAACAAGCCGTAATAATCTTCAGCCATCAACAGGGTGGAGCCTTCCAGCAGGTACAACTGTTGATTTTGATCCATCAACTCCATTGCCAATAGCAACGTTTCCAATGAAAGCTCAAGCGTCTTCAGGTCTTTATTCGTGGTATAAGTCCGGTGCAATACTTTGCCTTTGCTGTACAGAGCCTGCAACAGGTTACCATCATCATCGTGAGAGTGCAGTGCTAATGTAGGATTGTCGGAAAGTTTATCACTGATGAATTCAGGACCTGAACCCGCAATTATGGCTTGCTGATGGTAGTATAAGGCAGAATCCAGTTGTCCCAGGTTTTCATAAAAAGTGCCCTTGGCACGCAAACTGGCAGAGGTTCTGAAATGTTTGGGACCATGGATCCGTTTTCTCAGCGCTATAGCCCGGGACAGATAATAGTTAGCGGAATCGTAATGACCCAGTCCGTAATAATTGGTTCCTATATTTTGGTAAGCCAGAATGACCCCGTTCTGATCATTGATTCCGTGGTAAATTTCAAGTGATTGCTGATAATATTTATGAGCGCTGTGGTAATTATGGGTACTGGTATGGATACTACCAATCGACTGCAAGTAATTCGCCAGATTTCTTTGTTGAGAAATACTCAACGGTTTATGTTCCTGCAAAAGGTTAATGGCGATCGCATTGTAAGAAAGAGACTTTTCGAATTCATTTTTGTCCTGTAAAACATTGGCGATCAGGCTATAACAGCGGGATTTTTTGAATGGGTTATTTTCGAAGAGAGAAAGTGTCTTTAACCCGTAGATCTCCGCTTTTTCCAAATCTCTCATTCCCCGGTAAGTCGATGCCAGGCTGTAGTAAATGTCGCCAACCGCTGTTGAATTCTCACAGTTAAGGCTGGCCAGTATATCATCCGCTTTTGACAGATATTCCAGGGCCTTTAGGTTTTGGTCATCAAATGCCAACATATCTCCAATGCCGCGGTACCCTCTGGCCACATCTATATGATTCTCTCCGAAAAGATCAATACGAAGTCCCAAGGACTGGTTGTACTCTGCCAGTGCTTTCTCTTTTTGTCCGTCCCAATCATAGCATATCCCGGTTATAAAATGTACCTCTGCAAGTTCAGAAGGGTTGTTCCCAAGATGTTTCTCAATGATCTCCAGATTCTCCTGAAGCATAGGGAAGGCACTATCTCTTCGTGAAGTGAATCGTAGACAATCTGCCCAGCGATTGCGGGCTTTTAGTAACCCTTCCCAATTTTGTTGTTGCTCAAACCTTTCTGCGGCCAACTGATAAAGAGCAAGTGCCTCGGTAAAGCGTTCTACACTATATAACCTGTCTGCCTTATCGAGATAGGAATGCCGGTATGAAAGTTCCCAATAATCTGTGCAAGGATCAATGGTATTGGTGACGGAACCATTTATTTGCGAATAAAGAGAAAAAAAATGAAGTGTAAACAGCAGGTTTAATAGTAATAACCGACCCATAACAATTGTGAAAAGTGCATAATTTAGAGATTTTAGCTCCTTGATACAATGACTATCACTCAGAAATAATATATTGTCTCAGCCCCTGATTTAGCGAAGGATATGAATGCCAAGATCAATTACCGTACGGTAAATTTTACCACCAACCTGTTTCTTTTCTGCCTGATTGTATTCATTCTGGTAATTGCCAAGAACTTCCTGGTACCCATAGCCTGGGCCCTGCTGATCAGCCTGGCATCACTAAGATTCCTGGAACGCATGCATGAAAAGCTCAAAATTAAATGGGGGTTGCTGATATTAATTCACTTGTTGTTGTTGATGATCATTATTCTGGGTGTGTTAACTTTTCTCTTTGCAGAAGTTAAGTTGATTATTGAGAATTCACCGGAGATTGACCAAAAGATCCAATTGATCGACCAGAATTTCAGAGGCTGGCTGACCGGGATGGGGGTCGATACCCATGAGATTTACAGCGTTCGGTCCTTGGCCAAGAGATTGTCCGACTTTTCTCAATACCTGGTAGAGTTCGTGGGCAATGTGGGTCATGTTTTCGGAGATATCGTGTTGAGCCTTATCTATTCTTTCTTTTTTCTCTTCTACAAGGATGTGTTGGAGCGATTCTTTATAATGAAGTATCACGAAGGCAGCAGGTTGAAAAAAATAAAGGGCATAGCCAATAACTCCCTGTCCATCATAAGCGACTATCTTTTTGGAACATTAATTATGACAGTATTGATGGGTGTCTTGATTTATGTAATGCTGCTGGCGTTGGGCATCCGGTATGCACTATTCTGGGCGGTGTTTGCCGCGGTACTCAATTTGATTCCCTACATCGGTAACGCTATTGCATTAATCGCACTGGTGGCTTATGCCCTTTTGACAAAAGACGGTCTGTGGTATCCGGTATTGGCAGCCGGTGCCCTGTTTTTTGCAAATACCATACAGGAGAATATACTGAGACCACTGGTAGTGGGAGATAAGCTCAGCCTCAATGCACTGACAGTTTTTATTTCGGTGATTGCAGGAGGCATGTTGTGGGGCGTTACTGGAATGATTGTTTTCATACCTATTGCCGGAATAATCAAGATTGTCCTGGAAAGCAGGGAGCAGACCAGACCGTATTCCTTGTTTTTTGGTGAGCCTCAAATACCTGATGAATAAATAACCAGGATCAAAATTCAAATCTCTAATCACGCATTCCAAATCCCGAACAAGTTCCGAATTCTCAATCTCAAAATATGAGCTATTTTCGGGAAAGAAATTCTTTACCGTCAAAATGCTTCGTTTACACCGAAATAGAAGCCGCTGTTATCGTCTTTACCCAAACCAACATCCAGACGCAGTACGGTATTCTGGTCTTTGACCAGTTTGAATCTTACCCCGCCTCCCACGCTGGGCTTGAGATCGTCAAAATACTCACCGGGAATTTCGGCTACTTCACCCACTAAGGCAAACCCTGCCAAAGTCCACCTCGGGTGAAATTTGTGACGGTATTCAGCCTGCAATACATACTGGTTATTATCGATAAACCTGCCCCTGAAATAGCCCCGTGCTCTTTCTCCACCACCGAACCAGGCCATGGCCTGGAAGGGAACATCTCCAAAGGTACTTTCAGAATATGCCTGCAGTGCCAGAATATTCTTTGCCCCCATCGGAATGTAAGTCCGTAAATCGAATATGAACTTGTTAAAACTGGAAGTGGCACCGAGAATTTCGCTGGAAAACCGGGCATTCAATTGCAGAAAGTGGCCCTTGGTAGGGGCTTCTACGATATCACGGCTGTCCAGATTAAAAACTACACCCAGTCCGCTTACTATGGCTTTATCAGCTCCTGGTATATCTCCTGTATCCAGCATGCCTCCTTCTTCCACCATGGTTACATTGTGATATTGATAGTGGTACTCAAATCCAAAATTCAGGGATGGGGGTAATCGCTTCAGGAAGCGGGTCTGCAACTCGAAGGAAGTCATGTCGTAGGACTCCTCATTCTCTTCCGGAGTTTTGTTCCCTATACCCCAAAAACTGTTGGGGAAAATGCGAAATTTCAAAATGTTATCTAAAAAATAGTTGCCCCGCTCCAGGTATATCTGGGGCTTGGCTTCAAACATGAATTGTTCCTTGGTGGTGTATATGGCGCTGACAAACATGTTGGAAAGCCTGGCATTGTAAATATTGCTTTTTCTCAACATGAACATCTGTGCTCCTGCTCCAAAACCGAACCCGGTTTCCGGGGTGGAGAATACCACCGGTAATGCAATGATCCTGAATTTTTTACCCTGACCCAGGGTGTCGAATTGATATACTGCCCCCTGGTCCTGTTGTGCCCTTAAAGTCCCATTCAGGCCTGTTATAAAAATCAACAGAAATAGCGCTTTTTTCACTAGAAAAAGAATTGGTCCAACACGACATTAAACCCAAATGAAAAGATGACAGTACCAATATGAATATTGGCCTTGTTGACAGATCTACTGGCATCGAACTCTCTGTTAGCTCCAATCCAGGTATTATTAACCCCCAGTCCCAGATCAAATACTATGTGGTCATGGAGCACGTATGAGTATCCTAATTGTACAAACAACCCAAATCCTCCTCCTTCCAGTACTTCCTGAGTGGGAGTGGTTGCGATCAGAACCACTGTTTTTTCTCTGAAGCGAGCATATCCTGGAGCCATGGAAAAGAAGATGGAACCCTGAGGGTTATCGGTCAGATAATAACTTAGAATAGGGCCAACCAACAGTGATTCGGATTCCAGTTCCACAAACTGCCGACTGTTGTCTCTTTGCATTCTCAAGATCCCGCCCAGAAGCCATTTGTCCTTAAAAAATTTTCCGGTGCTAAAATCGAAGGCATATTGATTGCCAAAGGCGCGTTGCGAGGCAGTGTCCAGTTTGGTACTCGATGAACTTATGCCTCCGGACAGTCCGGTTAACCATCTTCCCTTGCGAAAGGGGGTAGATAGCGAATCCGAGCTCTGGGCAAGAGCTGCACCAGCCAAGAAAGTCAAAAGTAATGCAAAGGTGATAAGTCGCACCGGCCTCAGTTTTCAAGAAAATTAATATACCTATAACCTGCTAAATAACCTACCAGCGAGCTGGTTGACAATACATGTATAATAGATTTAAGCCCTTTGGAAGGATAAAATAAAGGTAGTTCCTTTACCGGGCTCACTATCAACTTCAATGTTCGCATTATGGCTGTTCAGTATATTTAGGGTGGTGGTTAATCCCAATCCCAGGCCTTTCTTCTTGTTAGTATAGAATGGATCGAATAGTTGATTGAGCCGGTCCTGGGGAATTCCCACACCATTATCAGTGATCTCTACGATGCACTCCTCATCAGTCAGCCTGGTAGAAATATAAAGTAGTCCGTGGTCTTTCATGGCTTCTACCGCATTGATAATAATGTTCAATATGGCAACTTTCAATTTCTCCTGGTCCAGCGACAACTCACACATGTCTTGCTGATAATCCTTGGCAACTTCGATCTCTCTTAGCTTAATCCTGTCAAGAGCCAGAGACAGTGCATCATCTAAAATATGGTTGATGTTGTAATTGCCCATTTGCATCTCTGCCTGCTTGGCCGAGTCCATCAATTGCTGGATCAACCCTTCGATACGGTTGCAGTTTCTGGAGATGAGGTCCAGAAACAGTTCGGAATCTTCAGGATCATTTTGGGCTTTAAGCTGTTCAGTGGCCAAAGTGATATTGGTAAGGGGATTTCGAATCTCATGGGCAATTGATCTGGCCAACCGTTCACTGCTGGCCACTTTCTCCATTTGTTTTGCCTTCTTCTGAGACTTTACCAGTGCCTGTTGCTGGGCTTTTTCAGCGGTCACATCTTTTATAATCCCCAGGTACTCCTGGATCTCGTTTTCCTCATTTAGCTTGGGAACAGCCCTGGCTTCCAAATGCTTGATAGCATGGTTTGGCTTGATCCTGAATGTGATTTCATATGGCAACCCGTTGTTGATGGCTTCACTGATGGTTTTTTCAACAAACGGCTGATCCTCATCAATTACCTGTTCCAGCAGGAATGTGTAACTGGGAGTAAAGCCTTCCCTGCTTGTTTCAAAAATATCATACACCTTGTTGGACCAGTTGACGGTATTGTTGGCCAAATCCCAGGACCAACTTCCCAGGTTGGCCAGATCCTGGGCTTCAGATAATAACTTTTCTTTGCGAACCAGCTCATTTTCAAAATGCTTGAGCTTGGAAATGTCCAGAAAGGTCACCACAAAACCGTCGTCAAGTTTCACCGCCTGCACATGAAACCAACTGTCAACCAGGCGGTCGTGATATTGAATATCAAAGATGCTCGATTCCCCTGTTTCCACTACTTTCAGGTATTGATCGAATAAGCCCAACTCGCGATTGCCGGGCATTTCCTTTAAGAGCTTTTTGCCTACTAGCTGTTCCGGGTTTCGATCAACCAATATGCCCGCCTGGGCATTTACAAAGGTCCATTCAAAATCGATAATTTCATGCTGGCTGTTCCTGACTGATTTGAAGACCATTATTCCGTTCAGGGAACTGTCCAGAATTTTTAATAATGCATCTAAGGATTTCAATCTCGATAAGGTTGAGGAAGTTTAAAGTTCGATGTTGTAGGCTTTGAGCTTGTTGTAAAGTGTTTTGCGATGAATTTTCAGAATATTGGCCGTCATGGTTTTGTTGTTACCGGTCTTTTCCAAAATTTCCAGAATGGCTTTCTTTTCAGCCACTTCGGCCACAGATTTTAAATCATCGGAGTTCTTTGACTTCGCCACTTCCGCAGACAGGCCAGGGTCCTCAATCGTATATATGGGATTTGCAATTTCTTGAGGCAAATGGTCCTCGGTTATCTGATCTCCGTCACACAACAGAACGGCTCGTTTAATTACATTCTTTAGTTCTCTCAGGTTGCCGTGCCAGTAATAGTTCTGAAGTTTGGTGGAAGCCGGGCCATCGAATGACTTTATTGATTTACCCAGTGATTGATTGGCCAACTCCAGAAAATGCTCACTGTATACCAGAATATCCTGTTTTCTTTCACGTAAGGGAGCAAGGTTTATGGTAAACTCGTTAAACCTGTAGAACAGGTCCTCTCTGAATTTCCCTTCCCGTACCGCCTGGATAAGATCTTCATTGGTGGCGGTAAGTACCCTGACATCTACCTTCACCTGTTTATTACTGCCTAAGCGCTTTATTTTTTTCTCCTGTAGCACTCGAAGCAGCTTAACTTGATTCTCATAGGACAAATTCCCAATTTCATCTAAAAATAAGGTGCCGCCGTCGGCATATTCAAAACTTCCTTGTTTGTCTTTTATGGCCCCTGTAAATGCTCCTTTTACGTGTCCGAACAATTCGCTCCCAGCCAACTGCTCCGGAAGGGCACCGCAGTCTACAGTTACGAAAGGACCTTTTTTTCGTTCGCTTTTGTCGTGGATGGCCCGGGCCACGTATTCTTTGCCAGTACCTGTTTCTCCCAGGATTACTACCGACATATCGGTTGGAGCAATTAGGGTGATGTGCTTGAATACCTGTTTAGCCTGATTGCTGGAACCCTTTATATATTTGTTGACAGGAGATCTTTTTTTCTTTCTGGGGCTGCGTTTGTTGGTTAGCGCTTCTTTAACCAGTTGCAGGAATTCATCGGGATACAACGGTTTGGTTACGTAGTCGTATACGCCCAGCTTCATCGCTTTGACAGCCACTTTTACATCGGAATAGCCGGTAATCATAATAATCTGACACTCATGATCGAGAACCTTTATCTTTTGCACCAGTTCCAACCCGGTGTCATCCGGCAGTTTGAAATCGCATACGATTAGATCAAACTTCGACTTCCTCAATAGCATGAGTGCCTGCTTACTTCCTTCTGCCTCTTCGGTGCTATACCCTTCTTTTTCAAGAAACCGTGACAACAATAGGCGTATATCCCTGTCATCATCAATAATCAAGATGCGACTCATAGTTTAATTAATACAATTGTCAACAATTGATTTAGTGATAGTTTGCATATCGAAGGGCTTCTTTACAAATGCAAAAGCACCTTCCCTAAGGGCCTGGTCTTTTTTATCCTCATAGGCACTAATAACCATAAAAGCGGCCCTTTGTTTTTTCAGGCTGGGAATCATGTCCAATCCTGAACCGTCCGGTAAATTGATATCCAACAGCACAATATCCGGTTGGTATTGTTCCAATTTTTCACCGGCATCTTCCAGGTTCAGCGCATATTCAATATTATAACCAAGCCGTGATAATGCATATGTCAATAATATACAAAGCTCCTCCTCGTCATCAATGATCAAAATAGTCTGTAAAGTTTGCCTGTTCACAATAATTTCGATTTTAAAAAACTAGCAACAACGTTTGTGCCAGTAGTGATGTGTTGTCATTGCTTCCTTCAGGCCAATGTGCCGGCCGAATTGGATAAAGTTTACCCCGCAGTGTGCAATAATTTACACAAAAAAATAGACTTGCACAGGTTGGAGGAGATTACCCTATTCCTTTTAGTATTTTTTGCCTGGCTTGCTTTTCTTCATGCCCTCCGGCGGAAGGGACAGGTTGCTGTTTGGTGGCTGCAGGATCGTATTCCAATTCTGCGAAAATGGGAAAATGATCTGAACCGATATTGGGTAGTCTGCTGATTCGGGATAGTTTGAAGTGACTGGAGTGAAAAATATGGTCCAGAGGCCACCTTAAAAAGGGATAGTTGGCATGAAAGGTATTGAAAAACCCCCTTCCTTTTCGAGGGTCCAACAGACCGCTTACCTTTTGAAACAAGCGGGTATTGAATGACCAGGCTACATCGTTCAAATCACCCATAACAATAGTCGGTATTTCCCCCGTTTTTACTGTTTTGGCCACCAGCATTAATTCGGCATCTCTTTCAATGGTGGTATCATTTTGAGTGGGCACCGGAGGTGCAGGGTGCAGGCAGTGCAATTGAATGGTCAATTCGCTGCTTATAGCAACTTTTGCATGAATACTGGGAACGTCTTTTTCTACCAGGTAGAGCACCTCATTCTCTATGAATTCATATTTGGAGAATAGCAACATTCCATAGGTGTTATCCTGGGGCACAGCCACTTGATGGGGGTATTTTTTTGATAATGGTCTGGTTTGCTGTTGCCACCATTGGTCGGTTTCCACCAACAGTACGATATCGGGGTCTAATTCCGAAATCACCTCCAGACAAGACTCTACTTCCCGGTTTTCCATAAATACATTGCCTGCCAGTAGCTTGAGACCAATACCTATACCGGATTTTTGCATAACCTCTTTATTGGCCAGAGTAGTGTAAGGGTATAGAATATAGCACTGATAGACCAGGCCGGACAGAAGGGCAATTACCACTGCTGAATTCAAAAAACTCCAGGGTAATAGAGTGACTGCCAGCACCAAACTGACAAATGTTAGAAAAGTAAGCTGGGCATGGGGAAAATCAAATATCCTTACCCACCATTTGTGGTGTGCCAACAGGGGAATCAATGTGGCAATTACGCAAAATCCCGTTAACAAATAAATAGCCAGATCCAAGGTCCTTAACGGTATCTCATTACTGTCGAATATAGCAACTAAAGTTAATACCCGGCTAATGTACACCTTTATAAGCATGAATTATCCACCGATATTCACAGGTCCTGATTAGAGTTAATAAACCTGGCATGATGTTTTTACTGTAATTGATGATCGTGAAAGAAACGCTTTCACCGCGGGCAACCGCACCTCATGAGAAAACTTTTTAATAATATATGAATAAAGAAAATAATTTGCTTTCAGCTAAGATCCTGTCTGGAATGGATGTGGTGAATCCCACCCATGAAGCACTGGGAGAAATCGAGGACATCATGATCGATCCCGCTACCGGGAACATTGTGTATGCTGTGCTAACCTTTGGCGGATTTATGGGTTTTGGAGAAAAATACTTTGCCATACCCTGGGAGGCATTTTACCTGGATACCAAAAATGAAGATGTAGTAATTCTGAACATACCAAGAGAAAAACTGGAGAACGCTCCTGGTTTTGATAAAAATGACTGGCCAGACAATGGGCAGTGGGAGTTTGTGGACAAGATCTACCGTCACTTCGGTTACCGGGCTTACACCAATAATATCCCGTTGGGGAAGAAACGAGAAATTCCCACTGAGGTGGTTTTGAAAGGCAATTCAGGACTGGGTAACTCCGGAAAATTGTCTTCGTTCAAGGATGGAAAAATAGTAAGCAGCAGAATTAAACAAAGTGGAATCTCCTGATCTTAAAGGTCAGCAGAACTACCCATCGACCAAGCCAGCAAACTCTTGCTGGCTTTTTTTATACAGGAATCACCCCAAGGGAATCCGGATAGAAATTTGTGCAATTATTTACACAACAGCTGAGACTTTAGGTGCCGTTATTTTTTAAGAAGTGATCTTAAATACCTCATAATCAGATACATGCTAAAATTTAAATAAACTGGAACGATCTTTTTAGTTGGGTACAGTAAAAATTTAAAACAAAAAATTAACACGAGTATAATGGAAGTTCAAACTGAAAATAATACCAAAAAGAGAAAAGCATATGTACATCTGGGCTTCAGACCGCTGGAGGCCGCTGAACTGGTGATCAAGTTGAACCAGCTTTTGGCCAATTATCATGTACACTACCAGAAGTTGAGGAATTTTCACTGGAATGTAAAAGGTGGAGATTTTTTCGATCTCCATGAAAAATTCGAAATACAATACAATCAGGCCAAAGTCAATATCGACGAGATAGCGGAACGGGTTAGGGTTTTTGGTAAAACTCCCTACAGCACCATGCAGGAGTATCTTGAACAAAGTGAAATAAAAGAAGTAGGAACCAATCTCACTGCCACCGAGATGGTGAACGAAGTATTGGCCGATTACCGAATACTATTGGAGCATATGGTAGATGTGGTCGACTCGGCTATTGATGTAGGAGATATAGGCACCCAGGATCTGGTAAATACTTTTATAAAGAACATAGAGAAAAGTCATTGGATGTTTAGCGCATTCATACAAAAGTAACAGCTATTCCCAACAGACCAGTAACCGAAGATGTTAGAACAATTCACCGTCAGTATTGATAAATTATTCGAAAAGCTGCAGTCCTGGTTGGACCAGTTGATCCTTATGTTTCCCAACCTGGTTCTGGCCCTGATCATCGTGCTGTTGTTTGCCCTGATGGCAAAACTGACTCAAAAATTGACAGGCAAGGCATTGAGGCGGCTTTCGGATAACCTGGCGGTCAATAGGTTGCTTTCCAGTGTTGCCTATCTGGTGGTAATTACCATAGGGATTTTTGTGGCGCTGGGAGTGCTTCAACTGTCGAAAACAGTTACTTCGTTATTGGCCGGAGTGGGAGTGGTGGGTCTAGCTTTGGGATTTGCCTTTCAGAATACCGCAGCAAATTTTATTTCAGGGATATTCATGGCTACCCGCCACCCAATCAATGTTGGTGATGTGGTGGAAGCCAATGGGTTTTTTGGCAAGGTAGAAACCATTGATATGAGATTTACCAAAATCAAAAGTCCACAGGGCCAGCGAGTGATTATTCCCAATCGCACCATCCTGGAAAACCCGCTGATCAATTATTCCATCAGCGGTGAACGGAGGGTCGATTTGAGCTGCGGTATTAGTTATGGAGAGGATCTGGAAAAGGTAAAACAGGTTGCGTTGTCATGTATAAAGCAAAACGTGGATTTTAACAAGACCAAGCCGCTGGAATTTATGTTCAAAGAGTTTGGAGACAGCTCTATCAATTTCGTTCTGCGTTTTTGGATTGACGAGACGGCTCAAAGTGAATATCTGAAGACGCTGAGTCAGGCTATTGTTTCCTTAAAACAGGCCTTTGACGACCAGGGAATCGTGATACCGTTTCCCATTCGAACATTGGATTTTGGGATCAAGGCAGGAGCAACTCTGGGCGATGTGTTACCCATGGAACTATCTAAAAGTTAAGCAAATAACAATGAAAATATTGCTAATTACAATTATACCGGCTGTGGTGCTGACCTTGTCTTTTAACCAGACTGCCAGTGCTAAAACCCTGGCAATGTTTCACCCGAATGGGGTGGAGGTAGACCAGGAAGTTGACAGCCCGAAACAGTTCATAAAGGAATTAAAGCGGTTCGTCCGATCCGTCAACAAGGAACGGTATCAACCCGATGGTTACTGGGATGAAGTGGATGATTTATGGGAGTCGCTGCAGGTCCGCAAGGAAATTTTAAGCGATCAGTTTAGTAAATCACAATGGTCGCAGGTGAAATCCCTGGAACGTAAATTCCAGAACCTCAGAAAGAAAAAAACCCGGCTGTCCTGAAAGTCATCGCTTCTTACCATTCCAAACCCACCACATGAGTCTTTCCAATAAGACCACTTCCAGGAAATCTGGTATGGGAACCGCTCCGGTCTTTCTCACCGCTATATCTACCATTCTGGGAGCGGTGTTGTTTCTGCGTTTCGGATATGCAGTAGGCAGCGTGGGATTTTTGGGAGCCCTGGGCGTTATTGTAATCGGCCATCTGGTCACCATTCCCACCTCTATGGCCATTGCTGAGATTGCTACCAATCAAAAAGTTGAGGGTGGTGGAGAATACTACATTATTTCCCGTTCATTCGGGCTAACTATCGGCGGTACTATCGGTATTGCCCTGTTTTTTTCTCAAGCCATCAGTGTAGCGTTTTACATCATTGCTTTTGCAGAAGCTTTTTCCCCAGCGCTGGATTGGCTGGCCTCAGAATTGTCACTGGAGGCCATCGATAAACGATTCATCAGTGTACCCACGTTGCTGCTTTTTGCCGGTCTGATGCTCACAAAGGGGGCAAATGCAGGGGTGAAATTACTTTATGCGGTAGTAAGTGTGTTGTTTTTGGCACTGGTGTTGTTTTTCCTGGGGAATACCGGTTATCAACCGGAACAGGGAGTCAACGTGCTGTTGGACAAAGTCGATCAGCCGGATCCGTTTTTTACTGTTTTCGCAATAATTTTCCCGGCATTTACCGGGATGACCGCAGGGGTGGGGCTTTCGGGAGACCTGAAAGAACCTGGCCGCAGCATTCCCCTGGGAACCATTGCGGGTACCCTGGTAGGGATGGTTATGTATATTTTTATCGCCTACAAGCTGGCGATTTCTGTTACCCCGGAACGTATGGTGGAGGACCAGCTGGTAATGGGATATGTAGCATTGTGGGCTCCTGTAATCCCTATTGGCCTGGCTTGTGCAACGGTTTCTTCTGCACTGGGATCGGTAATGGTGGCACCCAGGACCTTGCAGGCGCTGGGCAGGGACCAGATTTTCCCCAGCAAAATGCTTAATAACTGGCTGGCCTTTGGTAAGCGGGAGACAAATGAGCCCTACAATACCAGCATTATTACCTGTATGCTGGCATTGGTGATCATCATTATGGGTGATATCGATTTCGTGGCAAAAATTATATCGATGTTTTTTATGGTAACCTATGGGTCATTATGCCTCATTTCATTCCTGGAACATTTTGCCAGCAATCCTGCCTATCGTCCACGCTTTAAGTCCCGGTGGTATATCTCCCTTTTGGGAGCAATCATGTGCGTCTGGCTGATGTTCAAGATGAATACCACCTACGCCTTTATTTCAATTATTTTGATTTTACTTATCTACTTTACTATCAGCCGTTTTAAAAGAGATGAGAGAAGTATGGCGGCGATCTTTCGGGGAGTTATCTTTCAGATGAGCCGTACCTTACATGTGTTTTTGCAGAAGCGGAGTCATACTTCTGTCACCGAAGAATGGCGACCCTCGGTTGTCAGTATCACCAGCGACTCTCCCGATAACATGGACCAGTTTAACTTGATCAGATGGATCTCTGAAAGATACGGCTTCGGTACGCATATTCATTTACACAAGGGATATCTTTCTCACGAATCGGTAGACGAATCGGAAAAGTCGCTTACCCAGTTGCTGGCTATGACCGAACACACCGGCAGCAATGTCTATATGGATACCATCGTAAGCCCCTCCTATACCACTGCCATCGCCCAGGCCATCCAGCTTCCGGGGATTTCCGGGAAAGCCAACAACATGATATTACAGAGCTATATCAAACATTCTCCCCATAACCTCCAGGAAATTATAGAAAACATCCCACTGGTAAAATGTCTGTATTTCGATATCATGATCCTGGCCAGTTCCGACCGTGGATTCGGCATGAAAAAAGAGATCCAGATATGGATCAGGCCAAAGGACTATGTAAATGCCAACCTCATGATCCTTCTGGGTTATGTGATCCTGGGACACAAAGACTGGTCTAAGGCCAATATGAAGATCAATGCTATCTATCCCGCAGATCAGATGGAAGATAAACGCAAGGAATTGTTTAATTTGATTGATGAGGGCCGGTTGCCGATATCAATGAAAAACGTAAATATTATATCCCAGGAGCCGGAGAAAAGTATAAAATCAATAATAAACCAGCACTCCAGGTTCAGCGACCTAACTTTAATTGGGTTCAGGACAGAAACAATTAAGAAAAAGGGTGTTGAAGCTTTTAGCGGTTATGACGAAGTGGGGAACATTCTGTTTGTAAATGCTTCCAGTCTGATAAAGATTCATTAATGATAAACATGACGGGAATAGAAAAAGATCCGGTAGATGTTTGGTTGGTTGATCCCATAAAGGTCTTTATCAATAACTCCTCAATGAGCGGGGTAGTGTTGTTTGTTTCCGCCCTGGTGGCCCTGGCCATTTCCAACTCCCCCTGGGGACATGCCTATCACGAATTCTGGGAGATGGAGATCTCCATTAAAATCGGCGAAGCTTTTATTGAGAAATCCCTTCATCACTGGATAAACGACGGACTGGTGGCGGTTTTCTTTTTTGTGGTGGGCCTGGAATTAAAACGCGAAGTGCTGGCCGGAGAACTGAGTACACCCCGGCATGCCATACTTCCCCTGGCCGCTGCTGTCGGCGGTATGGTGGTGCCAGCGGTAATTTACCTGTTGGTAAATCCTCAGGGACCTGCCTCAGACGGCTGGGGAATTCCCATGGCCACCGATATTGCTTTTGCACTTGGTGTGGTCTATTTGCTGGGTGACCGGGTACCGGTGGCGCTGAAAGTATTTCTCACTACCCTGGCCATTGCCGATGACCTGGGCGCGGTGTTGGTCATCGCTTTCTTTTACACTTCACAAATAGATGTGACCAGTTTAAGTCTGGGATTAGGGTTTTTATTATTGCTGGTCCTGTCAAATAAAATGGGGATACGCAGTACACTTTACTATGCAGTAGTTGGAATTGCAGGCCTGTGGTTGACTTTTTTAATGTCAGGTATCCATCCTACCATAGCAGCGGTACTGGTGGCTTTTACCATTCCGGCCCGTCCCAAGATTTCCAAACCCGCCTTCAGAGACATTCTTGAAAAGAAAATCAATCGCCTGAAACAGGCCAATACTATTGACGCTCCGGTGGTGAGTGAAGAACGGCGAGAAATCCTGTACAACATCCAGAAGGCTTCCAAACTTGCCGGGACTCCATTGCAAAGGCTGGAGCATGGTCTGCATCCATTCGTTTCGTTTGTAGTGATGCCCATCTTTGCCCTGAGTAACGCCGGGGTCTCTTTTTCTGACCCTTTCCTGGAGAATCTGATGTCTCCGGTGGCTATTGGGGTGATGTTAGGACTTCTGGTGGGTAAGGTCCTGGGCATTAGTTCAATAGTCTGGCTGCTGGTTCGTTTTGGCCTTGCAAAACTGCCGCATGAGATGAATAGCCGGCATGTATTGGGGGCGGGATTCCTGGCGGGAATAGGTTTTACCATGTCGTTGTTTGTATCAGGACTGGCTTTTACCAACCCCGATAATTTGGAACAGGCAAAAATTGCCATTTTGGTATCTTCTTCAATTGCCAGCATCGCAGGTTATCTGCTGTTAAAATCTACTGCCAGAGCACCTTCAGAGAAACCAGCTGAAACAACGGAGGCAGCACCTGCGGATCCTGTCTGGTAATATGTGTAGAATATTGCACACACCTGGTGGTGTTGGTTACACCCTTTAGCAGTTCTTTCTTACAGATTGGTGCTCTAGCGAAAGCCCTGTAGCGGTTTAAGGCCAGAAGCGGGGCCTGGCATGGTTTTTCCACTATGTAAGTCAAACAGGAGTTAAAAAATAAACTCAATGTCAAAAAAGAAACACATACTAATTCCCATACATCTCAATGAACAGGGTGCAGGTGTAGTAGCTTATGGTGTATCACTAGCTCGTGACCTGGGTCTTGGTGTCAAATTGTTGCACGTCCTGAGCATGCACGGCGTACCATCTCCTGTTACCGCCCATGCGGGGACAGCAGATTACAACGTACCCATAGGTGAGATAACCGAGGAAAAGATTAAACTGGCCAATACCAAGCTTGAGGCCCTGGCCACCAGGATAAAAGAAGAAAGCCGGGTAAGGTGCGAATATGAATGCACCACCGGATTTGTGGACATACAAATTCTGGAACATACGGAACAGGGAGATATTGCCATGGTGGTAATGGGTACGCCCAGAAGCGATACTTTACTCAATCAACTGCTGGGATCACGGTCGCTCAAGGTAGTGAACCACAGTAAGACACCGGTACTGCTTGTACCCAAGCTAAGTACCTACCTGCCGGTAAAGAAAATTGTAGTAGGCGTTAGCTATCAGGATTACAGCAGTGAGCAAAATCGATGGTTGTTGCAGATGGCGTCAGCTTTACAGGCCGACCTGCATTTTGTAAGAATAGTGGAAGAGAACACCGACAAGCAACAGCTGATGTTCGACGGTTATCAGAAGCAGTTACAAAGCAGTATGCCGGAAGGTACAAACGGAACATTTAAACTGCTTAGAGAAAGCTCAATAGATGAGGGTTTAAGAAATTATCGACGGCAAGTCAATGCCGACCTGATCGCGCTACAGCGTTCCGGTAAATCTGCCTGGGACCACTTGTTTGCCACTGATGTGTCCCAGGAGCTGGCGTTAGATACCAGCGTTCCACTACTAGTTTACTAGACATAGGGGGAAGGAAAAAAATAAATGAATGTTTAACCAAATGAATAACAATAAAATGAATAAAGAATTGAAAATAGTCTCGGGATTTATGTTAGGAGCGGTAACTGGTGCCGCCATAGGAATTTTATATGCGCCATACAGCGGAAAGAGGACCCGAAAAAAAATCAAAAAGAAAACAGTTAGAATGGT
The DNA here is from genome assembly GCA_030430675.1 of Bacteroidia bacterium. Classification (GTDB taxonomy): domain Bacteria; phylum Bacteroidota; class Bacteroidia; order Cytophagales; family Cyclobacteriaceae; genus SZUA-3. The sequence goes on from JAUIKU010000001.1 coordinate 60,785, forward strand.
CGACGATGCAAAAGATACCCTGGTAGAGGTCGCAGATGACGCAGTTGACAAAGCAAATGAAGGTATTCAGGATATTTCTGAAAAGACCAAAGAGTCGATGGTAAGACTGAGAGAGAAAATAGCCGCTAACTAATCAAAATAACAACTTAAATACATATAATCATGCTTAGATGGATATTGATCTTCCTGGTGATCGCGCTGATCGCCGCCTTGTTAGGATTTGGTGGCATAGCTGCGGGAGCAGCCGGGATCGCAAAAATTATTTTTTACGTTTTCCTGGTATTACTGGCGGTTTCGGTGGTAATGCATTTGGTTAAAAGGGTCTGACCGGACCCTTTTTTCCTCTTTTAAATGATAAATGGTAACCATGCAAATCTCAAAGAAAGAAATCTTATTTATATACAATTCAAACGATCTACAGGACCGGCAGGCACTGGGTTATGCCAAAAGTCTGCCCAACCATAAGGTGAAAGAACTGGATCTGCAAAAAGACAACTTTACGGAAACGCAGGTCAAGCAGATTGCGGACCTGTTGGAAGTAGAGCCCGTGTCACTGATGGATCGAAGTTCCGATACTTTTAAAAAGAGCTTTGCCAATGTTGATTTGTCGGGTAGCGATGCATTGAAAGCGATGGCTTCGAAACCGGAACTGATAAAAACCCCCATTGCGGTTTATAACGATCAGGCGGTTTCGATACGATCTCCATTTCAGCTGGTAAAGCAGGATTTGGATCAACTGCCATCCATACAAGACTATTCGGCACCGTCAAATGGAATCGAGATAGTCCACGATACGGGCAATCATAAGTTTTTCGCAAACTTGGGCAAAGAACAAATGGTGCTGGAATATCAACCATTGTCACCCGGTGCCATTGATTTCACTTCTACTTATGTGCCTGTTGATTACCGGAACCAGGGTCTTGGGACCAAGCTGGTGAGCTTTGCATTGAGATACGCCGATGTAGAAAACCTGAAAGTCAGGGCATCCTGCCCATTTGTAGCGGAATATTTGGAGGACCACCCAAAGTACAGTCATCTGTTGATGAAATAGATATGCCTGGCTACAGGTCATCTTTCTGTTGCCGGGGTTTATTGAAAGTAAGTTTACCGGATAGTGTTTCCCTTGTCGGCAGCCCATATCATTAACCACCAGTTTATCGTAAATAGAGATACAGATATTAACCAATCCCAATCAATGAACACAGGCAATAACCCGGATAAACCTCAGAAAGTAGATCTATCAAAGTTTGATCAGATAAAGAATTTACCTTTTTCCATTCGGATCCTGCTGGAAAATGCAGTGCGTAATCAGGATGGACTGGCAGTTACCAAACAGCATGTGGACACCCTGGCCCATTGGGATCCCCGGGGAACCAGCAAGGATATCCCTTTCAAGCCCGCCCGGGTACTCATGCAGGATTTTACCGGGGTGCCTGCGGTGGTTGATATTGCTTCCATTCGCTCTGAAGTGATCCGTAAAGGCCGGGATGGTACTAAGATCAATCCGCTTATTCCTGTTGACCTGGTGGTCGATCACTCGGTCCAGGTAGATTTTTTTGCGTCGGAACAGGCCTATGAGAAAAACGTGGCCCGTGAATACCAGCGCAATGCCGAACGGTATGCCCTACTAAAGTGGGCCCAAAAGAATTTCGACAATTTTACAGTAGTACCTCCGGGCATGGGTATCTGTCACCAGGTAAACCTGGAATACCTGGCACAAGGTGTGGTGGAAAGAGACCACTGGTGGTTTCCCGACACTGTGGTAGGCACAGATTCACATACCCCCATGGTGAATGGGATCGGTGTACTGGGGTGGGGAGTTGGAGGTATCGAAGCTGAAGCAGCCATGTTGGGCCAGCCCATCTATTTTACCTGCCCCGAAGTGATCGGTCTGGAACTAACCGGACAATTGCCGGAAGGGGTAACGGCTACTGACATGGTGTTGGGGATCACCTCCTTGCTGAGAAGCTACGGAGTGGTTGGAAAATTCGTGGAAGTATTCGGTGAGGGACTGGATCACCTTTCGGTTCCGGACCGCGCCACCATTTCCAATATGTCACCCGAGTTTGGTTGTACTGCCACCTACTTTCCCATCGACGCCCAGACCATCAGGTATATGGAAAGCACCAACCGGCCCGGACCAGTCTTGGAACGGGTGGAATCGTATTGCCGGGAGAATTACCTGTGGCGTACCGGGACGGAGCAGATCAACTACACGGATACGCTGCACTTTGACCTCTCATCTCTGGAACCTACCGTATCCGGCCCTAGCAGGCCTCAGGACAAGATAGCCGTGAGGGAGCTGAAAAAGACTTTTTACCAGCTGATAAAAGAAGTTTATGATAAGGATGCCACGGTCCCCGCGGAAGCGGAGTCAAAATGGCTGGATGAAGGTGGGGCTGTTGCGGAAGTGACGGTTGAAGCGATGGATCCAAAACTGGATGTCCAGCTGAAATCTGCTCCGGTACATTACCGGGAACAGGATTTTGAACTTTATGATGGGTCGGTGGTAATTGCTGCCATTACCAGCTGTACCAACACCAGCAACCCATCGGTAATGGTTGGCGCGGGATTGGTTGCCCGCAAAGCTCGTGAAAAGGGTCTTCAGGTAAAACCCTGGGTAAAAACCAGCCTGGCCCCCGGATCGAAGGTAGTGACCCGCTACCTGGAAAAATCCGGACTGCAGGATGACCTGGAAGCGCTTAACTTTCATACCGTGGGGTACGGTTGTACATCATGTATAGGCAACAGCGGCCCCTTGCCAGATCCCATAGCGGAAGCGGTCACCAAATTCGATTTGAATGTCTCGGCCGTACTATCGGGTAACAGGAACTTCGAAGCCCGGGTGCATCCACAGGTACGCATGAACTTCCTTGCCTCGCCCATGCTGGTAGTGATATATGCACTCACCGGCAAGGTAAACATCGACCTTTTCACCGAACCAATTGGAGAGGATCAGCAAGGTAAACCGGTTTTTATGAAAGACCTGTGGCCTTCCGGACAGGAGATCAATGAGATCATTCACAATTCCTTATACCAGGATGATTTTAAGGAAACGTACCAGGTGATCTATGAGGGAGAGACACAGTGGAAGCAACTTGAAGCTCCTGCAGCCATCGACTACCAGTGGCAGCCAGATTCCACTTATATAAAGGAGGCACCATTTTTTAAGGAAATTTCCGAACAACCGATCCCTCATGGTAATATTAAGGAGGCACGGGTACTGCTTAAGCTGGGAGATTCCATCACTACCGATCATATTTCTCCTGCGGGTGCCTTCTCCGTGGAAACCCCTGCCGGCAAATACCTTTTAGAATCGGGTATTGAACCATCGTCGTTCAATTCATACGGATCGAGAAGGGGCAACCACGAAGTGATGGTACGGGGAACATTTGCCAATGTGAGGCTCAAGAACCAGTTGGTGCAGAAAGAGGGTAATTTCACCCGGTATTTTCCGGAGAATAAGGTTATGTCGGTCTTTGAAGCATCCATGAAGTATCAGAACAGCGGTACCGACCTGATCGTGCTGGCAGGCAAGGAATATGGCAGTGGCTCCTCCCGGGATTGGGCAGCCAAAGGTACCAGTCTGCTGGGTATCAAAGCGGTGATTGCGGAAAGCTATGAAAGGATACACCGCAGCAATCTCATTGGTATGGGAGTTCTTCCATTGCAATTTATTGAAGGTGAAAGTACCGAAACACACGGGCTGGAAGGGGAGGAGGTCTTCAATATCGAAGGACTACAGCAGGACCTGGAGCCAAACCAAACATTGCGGGTTACTGCCAAAAATAAAGAAGGTAACACCACTTCATTTGAAGTAACCACCCGGCTGGATTCTGCCATTGAAATCGAATACTACCGGCACCGGGGAATACTTCATTACGTATTGCGCAAATTCTTATATGACAGCTGATTTATTCCCAATTAGGACCCATGGCCAATAAATTTAACAAAGCCTTCATCAAAACTTAATTTCTCCTTACTTTTGCACACCAAATTGAGTGTGAGTGTGAGTGTGGGTGTGGGTGTGAGTTTTAGGTGTGGGTGTGAGGGTTGATAACACTTAATCAAGGCCACTTATTTGCCCAGGTGGCGGAATTGGTAGACGCGTTGGTCTCAAACACCAATGTCTTCACGGACGTGCCGGTTCGACTCCGGCCCTGGGTACAAAAATACTGTTTAAACCGCCTTTATGGCGGTTTTTTTGTTTGCTGGCGGCTACCCCATCTGAACAACCAAATAAAATAGCCGATGTACTAATTGATTATTTTAAGAATTAACGGCAATACTGAAATCAGATGCTGTCGTACACCATAAATCCGAACCGCTTTCCTGATATTTTGGTGCCGTTGACAGTGCCTATGGTGATTATCAAAGTCAAGGGTGGATTGTTAATAAGCCAGAGAATTTGTAAATTCCATAGGTGATGTCAAGTTTATCGTGACTGTATTTTCAAACCGTGGACGCTTGGCTAGACTTCTAAGTCTGGTAGTCTTTTCAATGTTTGGGGGCATCAATGGTTTCTCTCAAACCGTTGGAACTTTCATGCCCAATCCAGATAGAACCTTCATGGCGGGAAATTCTTATCCTTGGCCGGATGATAGAAACTATGAGCCTACTCCTTATCTTTTTGATGATTTCATTGCGGGCAATTTATATTTTCAGGGTGACCTGTTATTCGCGCAATTACCAATTAGGCTGAACCTTTACAACGATGAAATAGAATTTCTGAGAAACGATTCTGTCTTTGTGCTGCCGCCCTATATAAAAGTTGACCAAATAATCACCAATGGACAGGTACTACTGTTTCTCGATGGAGAGTATAACCACATGGTTGAGGGAATTGTTAAAACCTGGAGCACTGATTTTCCAACGGTGCTGACTAAGATGAACAAGTTTTATATTTGGGAATCTTATAAACCTTACGTGGTAAAACCGACGCTATTTAATCGAGTTGACAAACACTTTGTTTGGGTTTCTGAAGATAAACTCCTCGAGGTAAATACTGTAAAGCAGCTCATTAAAGCATTGGGCAACTCAACTCAACTTACTGCTTTTGCTAAAGAGCAGAAGATCTCGGTGAATAACCCGGTTGAGTTAACAAAATTATTGGATCATTATCGTTTTCTGACAGAAGAACAATGAGTCAGGCAGCCAAAAAAATCACTAAGTTAAAATATGTCTCATTGGAATTTATGGCGCTGCCAATAGGGATTTATTCCGGCATGAAGTGGTGTTTGTTTGTACTCATTTATTTGCTAACAGTTATAAACCTTTTTTCTCAGGGTTTTCCTTACCCCATGTACGATCAGCAAAATCTGCCTGATCTTGAACCGGAAATCGAGTTGGATGATGTGGAGGGCACAGCATATTTGAATGAGGAATTTATATTCGGAGCCATCCATTATGGTGGAGGTAAGAAAATAACACAGATTCCATTGAGGCTAAATATCTATCATGACAGACTCGAGTATCAAGATGAGAATGGAAAGATCATGGCTTTTGGTAATCCGGAGTTCATTGATTACATCGTGATGGAAAAAGAGGTATTCGTTTACCTAAGGAAGAGCAAGGCATACAAGGTTTCTGGATTTGTTAAAATGTGGCACTTGTACTTGCCAACTTTATTAACGAAAATGGAGGTGAAGTTCCTTAAAGGAGAAGGGAAAAAACCATTTGATCTTCATGAATCACCAAATCAAAGACGTTTAGAGCGTATTCCAGACATTCACTACGTTATGAAAAGCAGAGATGAAATTGAAAAAGTAACCTCTGTTAAAAAACTCATTGAGTACCTGGGGACGCACGAGGATGAACTGAATGAATTTGTGGAGAATGCCGAAATATCCACCAAGGAGCCAGAAAAATTAGCCTTACTCCTCAATTTTTATCACCAACTTGATCAAAATCCGTAGCCGGGGACAATTGCAAATTGCCCAATGCTAATTACAACCGCTTTACAGCTGCTCACCTACTAGATACTGCTATCCTTTTAAATTGGTGGGTCTTGCAGACCGGTGCAACTTCTTTATTCGCCGCGGAGGCTCTCCACCGGGTTAATATGGGCAGCTTTAAATGTCTGAATACCCACTGTTAGCCAGGCGATTGTCAAGGTGATTGCGGCCACCAGGGGAAATATCGCAGTGCAAATGGCTACCCCCAATGCAATTCCCAAAGCGAGTTTATTTCATTTTTCATCTGTTTAAATAGACCCGGCGGCTCAGGCATTGACTCGATTATTCCTGATCAAAACCTTCGATTACCCTGGTCAAAAGGATTTTCGCGGTATTTGTAAGTTTCAATGCCCAATATCCGTCATATTGAACAAAACGCAATTGGTGGTTGATGAAAAAAAATTTACAGAGTTGCTCTATGAGAACCAGGGTATAGTTCATAAAATATGCAATTTATACTTTATGGACAGGCCTGAAAAAGAGGACTATCATCAAGAGCTTATTATTCAACTTTGGAAGGCTTTTCCCAGCTTTAATAACTCTTCCAAATTTTCTACCTGGATGTATCGTGTTTGCATTAACGCAGCTATCGATATTATCAGGAAGGAAAGCAGACGGTTAAAGCAGGTGAGATTATCTGAGATCAATACCCAAAATATACCTGTCAGCACTGATATGATCTGTTCCGATCAGGAAAAACTGTATCAGGCCATAAGCAGATTATCAGATGTTGAAAAGGCTATTATTACTTTATATCTGGATGAATACAGTTATAAGGAAATATCCGAGATAATAGGTATTTCAGAAACGTATACCGGTGTTAAAATAAATCGTATCAAGTCGAAACTTATAAAATCATTTGATAATGGAGATTAATGAATTAAAGAAGATCTGGAACACGCTGGCCCATGAAAAGCTGATAGATCGGAGTCTGGCCAGAGAAAACATTTTGGAAATCATTACCCAAAAAGGCAATGGAGTGATAAATAAATTACAGCGTAAGCACCGTCGTGATTTTAATGGATACTTAGGCGTAGTGATCCTGATACCATTCGGTATCCTATTCCTCTTATACCGTGATAGTCAGGGATTAATTCCCCCCAACAGCTCACTTCTTGGTGGACCTTATCTCATCCCATGTCTTATTGAAGCATTTATGATTTATTGCCTGATGAGCATACGAAACAACTTGAATTTTTTGAAGATTACCTATAACACGGACTCATTAAAGGAATCATTGGTTAATGTGAAGTCCTACTTTAAAAGGATAACTGGAAAGGGTTTCTGGATAGGCACAATTTCCCTGATGGCTATTCTGGCATTTATTGAAGTGGACACATTAGTTAAAATTGGCGGGGTTAAGAACATTAATATTTTTACCGGCCCCTACTTATACGAATCTTATTTTTCAATATTCCTGTTGATTTTGATTGTTTCAATTCCTTACCTGGTTAGACAAAATGCCAAACGGTATGCAGAGGTGTTACATGATTTGGACCAAACCCTGGAGGAGCTAAATGAGGAAAATAATGCAGATTAAATTTCTCCATAGCAGGATTTCAACACCTCCTTCAGCCGATCCCCAGTTGGCGCCAAATATATCCGGGTCCCCGTCCCGGTCAACATCCCCGATCTTTGAAAAGTGAGATCCCTGGTGGCTCAGTACCTGTTCTTTAAAAGATGGTTTAGGCTTTCCGTCTGAATACCAAATACTGACCGGATCATTTTCCGTGGGATGATCATGGCGGGTAGAGGTGTGGATGTCCGGATGACCATCGCTATTGAAGTCGGCTATCCCCAATCCATGCATATGTGACACCTGCTCTTGCAGGACATGCTCATGCCAGGTCCCGGTCTCTTTAGCCGGAGCAGAGAACCAGCTTAAGTTTCCAGTTTGGTTACTTTGTGGAGCCACAATAATGTCCATGTTTCCGTTTAGATCCAGGTCGGCTACCGCGATAATCAGTTGCTCGGGCAGGTTTTCTGCATATTCGTGTTCCACCCACTTCATTCCCTGTCCCTGATTTTCCAGCCAAACATTGCCGATTATTAGGTCGTTGTCTCCGTCTCCATCCAGGTCAGCCGTTGCCAGACCTTCTCCCCGCAGCTGAGTTTTATTGGTGTGATCATGCACTTGCCAGGTTTCTGGTGTTTCACTGTAGAATAAGGTAACCGGCCGTTCATATTCTTTCTCGTAACGCACCGCTACATCCATCCGGTTATCTCCATTCAGATCAGCCGCCACCAGGTCATGGATATTTGCACCATCTGAACCAATGAGGTGTTCTATCCAATGGCTACCTGAAGATAAGGGGTTTTCGTACCAGAACAGTCCATTTTGGTTGCCGTTTACGATATCGCTGTCCCCATCGTCATCAATGTCCAGTACCATGCAATCCTCAGACCAGCTTCCGCTGTCTCTTATGGCTATTTTTGTCCATTGCGGATATAAATATGCCTGCATTCCCCCATTTTGAGCGCTGGATATAAAAAGATCGTTAAAACCATCTCCGTTTAAATCACCAATGGCCTTGCCGTAAGGTTTGGCGGGACTGGTTTCCACAGGATCGATAATCACCTGTTCAAACTGTGGGGTGGGCCTACCACATGCAGCACTTAGTAAGAGTATCGGGGCTATAACTCTTACCTGGACCGACATTACAATAGCTTAACCAACCAACTAAACACGGAAAAGGACATCACCCTGCCAGCTGGGCAGCTTTATCTTCCAGCCACTGGCCTCCTTTGCGTAACTTGAAACCAACCACCAGTAGTATGATACCTGCAATCAGCGCAAATACTCCGGTGAGTACCAGAAGGATACTCAGACTCAAACCAGGTTGGGCAAAAAGGATCAGACCGAATACTACTGAAAGCACGCCTCCCAG
>JAUIKU010000163.1 GCA_030430675.1 Bacteroidia bacterium
AACGCCGGGTTCTAATCTTTCAATCAAGCACAGCTATGGGAACATTTCACTTAGGTATAAATGGTAATAAACCAATTACTGCTATGAAGAAAATTGTAATCATCGGTAATGGCATTTCAGGAGTCACCGCGGCCCGAAATTTGCGCAAACTTGGTGACCACGAAATTGTGATTATTAGTGGCGAGACTGACCATTTCTTTTCTCGCACGGCCCTGATGTACATTTACATGGGCCATATGACCTATGAGCACACCAAGCCATATGAGGATTGGTTTTGGAGCCAAAATCGCATCCAGTTGGTTCGTGCCTGGGTACAGCAATTGAACCCCGCAGAAAGAAAGCTTTTGCTTTCGACAGGAAATTCCATCACCTACGACGTACTCATTATTGCCACCGGCTCTAAGTCTAATAAGTTTGGATGGCCAGGACAGGACCTTCCAGGAGTTCAGGGTCTCTACCATTACCAGGATCTTGAATTGATGGAAAAGAACACACGAAATATCGAGGCAGCAGTTATCGTTGGCGGAGGATTAATCGGAGTAGAAATGGCAGAAATGCTGCGTACCAGGGACATCCGGGTGGTTTTCCTCATTCGTGAAAAAGAGTTTTGGGATGGAGTACTTCCAATAGAAGAAGCATCGCTTATTGGTCGCCATATTATGGAACATCACATTGACCTGCGCAAGGAAACTGAATTGGATAAAATCTTTGCTGGTGAAAATGGGTGGGTGAAGGCAATCAAAACCAAGGGTGGTGAAATCATTGCTTGTCAGTACGTGGGTCTTACCGTAGGCGTGAGCCCTAATATTGGCTTCCTGAAAAATTCCGGGCTTGATATCAATCGCGGAGTGCTAATTGACCATTATTTCAGAACCAACCTGAAGGATGTTTATGCTATCGGCGATTGTGCAGAATTCCGAGATCCGTTGCCTAATCGACGGCCAATAGAACAGGTTTGGTATACAGGGAGAATGCATGGAGAAACGGTTGCCCATTCCATCATGGGTCAGATAACTGCTTATAAACCAGGTATCTGGTATAATTCCGCCAAATTCTTCGACATTGAATATCAGACCTACGGACATGTATGGAACCAACTGCGGGATAACGAGACGCAGTTTTACTGGGAGCATGCCGACGGAAATAAGTGCCTCAAATTAGTTTACCACAAGGAAAACCATCAAGTGCTGGGGGTCAATACTTTCGGCATAAGATTGCGCCATCATGTTATGGACAGGTGGTTACAGGAAAAGAGAGACATATTCTATGTCTTGAAAAATTTAAGCAAAGCCAATTTCGATCCGGAGTTCTTTAAAACTCATGAAAAGGAAATCGTGGATCTTTTTAACCGGGAGAATCCTTCCACTCCGGTTCATTCAACATCTAGCATATTCTCAAACATATTCAATTAAGACTATGAAGTACTTACAGACTTCCGGACTATTAATTTTCGTAACGGGATTCGGAATCTTTCTAGGATCTTTTTTCCTGGGGAGATTCCAATTAACCGGGGAACACATTTCCACCACTTTAAGCGCAAACGAAGCCAATGCCCTAAGCCCTTATCTGGGAGACTTACTGGATCGAAGGCAAAAATCAAACTTCGAATTGATCGCTGATCTGGATTTGGCTTTTAAAACAGCCAACCAACAGGTCCTGGGGGAATACAAGATCACCACTGAAGATCTGGAAATCGTGGTCGAGACTTTTGGTAACGAATTTCCCATAAGTTTCTCCCAGGATGTGGTTAACCGTGCATTTCCAGGAGAAGATAAGAGTCATAGCTCTAAGAGGCAAGCCCTCTACGACTATGGGGGCTGGCTGGAAGGTCGTGAATACCATGACAGTCAGGCACTAATGACTGATCTGAGGGTCGTGGCCCAAAGCTATGCCGAATATGGGCTGATCAATCAACATGGTTTTGACCAGTATAGGATAAAGGATCTCAAGTATGAATTAGCCAGGATTGCCAGTCAGGGTCCCGTAGTAAACTATCCGGTTTGGTTTCTGATTCTTACTTACGGGCTTTGCATTCTGGGAGCCCTGCTATATCTATTGCCTACTATCAAAACCAAAGGACCACCGGGTATTAAAAATGACAACATCCATTTTTCAGCTATGAAAAACAGGGGTTGGCTTGGTATAATTACCGGATCTTTTCTTATCCTATTTTATATATTCCTGTATTTCTATCCGGAATATATGACTAACTGGATTAGTATGGTGGACCCTGTTAGCTATATTATAAAAGGGAGTCCGGCTGGAAGGTTTTTTCTTTACGGATTTATTTATACGCTCACCATCCTGGTTATGGGCGTACGTATGTTAATTAATTACCGGCATAGTAATTACCAGATAGCCCGAACTATTTCCGTGATGTTCTTTCAGACTACCTTTGCATTTTTGATCCCTGAAATACTCCTGCGGCTGAACAAACCATATTTTGATTTCAAAAACATCTGGCCATTGGATTATGACTTTTTCTTTGAAAACGAATTGTCAACTTTGATTAGCAGTGGTTCACTGGGGATCTTTATGCTGGGTTGGGGAATCGCTTTGATCATTATTGCGGTACCGGTAATGGTATACTTCTTTGGCAAACGATGGTATTGCTCCTGGGTTTGTGGCTGTGGTGGCCTGGCCGAAACCCTGGGAGACCCTTATCGTCAGCTATCTAATAAATCACTAAAAGCCTGGAAAGTTGAAAGGTGGATGGTACATGGTGTACTGGTTTTTGCGGTATTAATGACCGCGGGGGTATTGTATACCTACTGGACCGGTAGCTCACAGATCCTGGGTCTTAACACCTATACCGTCAGGGCAACCTATGGTGCTTGGATCGGTGCGGGTTTTGCCGGGGTAGTGGGCACTGGATTTTATCCCCTGATGGGCAACAGGGTTTGGTGCAGGTTTGGCTGCCCGTTGGCGGCTTATCTGGGACTGATCCAGCGTTTTAAATCCCGTTTTCGTATCACTACCAACGGTGGACAGTGCATTTCGTGCGGAAATTGTTCAACCTACTGTGAAATGGGCATTGATGTCCGGTGGTATGCACAACGAGGCCAGAATATAGTGCGATCGTCCTGTGTCGGATGTGGCGTCTGTTCTGCGGTTTGTCCCAGGGGAGTTCTGAACCTGGAGAATGCAGCTGAAAAAACAAGATTTAACAAACCCGAACTAATCGGAAATGATAGTTTCAAAACGAATAAAATTGAGGAAAAATGACTACCGTGATAGCGAAAATAGAGCGTTCATTATACAAAACGGAGATAACTGTCTGCGATCATAAAATCGTAAGTGACGAGCCAGTGCTTGGTGGGCAATGCAAAAGAATGGATGCTGTCTTTATTGGTTCTTGGGTTGAGGAATATATCGCAGGTATGGTTTCACTTCTTCATAATTGGTTTGTTGGTGCTGTTCTCCTGTAGAATGGTTGGGATCAAGGATAACTTTATCACCCTGATGCCAATTCGCTGGCGTTACAACTTTGTGATTCTCGTGTAACTGTAACGCATCGATGACTCTTAATATTTCGTCAAAATTCCTTCCTACTGCCATAGGGTAAGTTAGGATTAATTTAATCTTCTTATCAGGCCCAATTATAAACACTGATCGAATGGTAAAGTTAGCGTCTTCGTTCGAGTGGATCATCCCATATAAACTGGCGATCTCTTTCTTTTCATCGACAATTATTGGGAAATCTACGCTACCTTCAATAATTTCTTCAATATCTTTTACCCAGCCCTTATGTGCATCCAGGTTATCTACACTTAGGCCAATGGTTTTTACATTTCTTTCAGCAAATTCCTGTTTTAAATTTGCAACAACCCCCAACTCTGTAGTGCAAACAGGTGTGTAATCTTCAGGGTGTGAAAAGAACAGACCCCAGCTAGTGCCAAGCCAGTCAAAAAACCTGATCTTGCCGAACGTAGATTCGGCTTCAAAATCCGGGGCAATATCACCAAGATTTAGTCGCACTTTCAATAAATTTAAAGTAATCTTAAAATAGTTTCAATAAGATGTTGATATTTTTAAATAAAATACAGCAATAGATGCCTAGCAATGAATTCAGCAATTGGAGAAACATGCCAGCGGGAAAGGTACTTGAAGTTTGGCCGGACCCTGTCATCTTGGTTTCATCTGATGGGATTATTGTAGATAGCAACCAGACCTTTGTTAAACTATTCGGGACGGTCTCAGATCAATTAAACAGGATTTCGTTGTTTGATGTTGATGAAAATCTTTCCAGGAAGGCGTGGAAAGATATTTGGAAAGAACTTGGCACTTCTAATTCGGTAATCACAGAAACATCTATTCAGGATAAAAAGGGGACACTACTTAGCTTTGAATTGAGTTTTTCATTAGTTACCAATGAGGACTCCCCCATGGCTTGTGTTTTCATAAAAGAAATTTCCAACAGAAAAAAACTGGAACAACAGTTACAGGAAGCAGAATTCCTTTTAGAAAGGATTGTTAATGAAAGATCCGAAGGTGCAAAAATGACATTGGGTGCACTTAAGAAGCTTCAACAGTTACAAAGTCTCCATGAATCCATACTGCAGTCTGCAGGAAACGGCATCTATGGTTTAGATAGCCAGGGCCGTACAACATTTGTAAATGCAGCCGCGGCAAAAATGGTGGGGTGGACACCAGATGAACAAATTGGCAAATCTCAGCATCAACTGGTACACCATTCCAAAAACGATGGATCTCCATATGACCATGAAGATTGTCCTATTTACGCTGCTTTAAAGGACGGTAAAGTCCATCATGAGGAGAACGAAGTCTTTTGGAGAAAAGATGGTTCGTCATTCCCGGTTGAATACATTAGTACACCTATTTGGGATGAAAATAAAAAAATAAAAGGTGCAGTAGTGTCCTTTAAAGATATCACCTGGCGTAAGGAGGCTGAGTTGACATTGGAAAAGACAAACAAAGAGCTGGAGGAGGCACTGAATGAGGTGCGACAATTGAAGCAACAATTGGAACAGGAAAACGAATATTTACAACAGGAAATTAAACTGGAACACAACTTTGAAGAAATTATAAGCCAGAGTAAGGAGTTTAAAAAAGTACTATCGCAAATTGAACAGGTAGCATGTACAAATGCAACTGTACTAATTCTTGGTGAGTCAGGTACAGGCAAAGAGCTGGTGGCACGTGCTGTCCACAATATCAGCAATCGTAAAGATAAGCCGCTGGTCAAAGTGAACTGTGCTGCACTACCTGCTAGTCTGATCGAAAGTGAATTATTCGGCCATGAAAAGGGAGCCTTTACAGGTGCTCTTAGCAAAAAAATCGGGCGTTTCGAACTGGCTCACAATGGCACCATTTTTCTCGATGAGATTGGCGAGTTACCGTTGGAACTTCAATCAAAGTTATTACGTGTTTTACAGGAAGGAGAGTTTGAGAGATTGGGACACTCGTCTACTAAAAAGGTTGATGTTCGCATTATCGCTGCCACCAATCGGAATCTTGAAACCGAGGTTGAGCAAGGTAATTTCAGGGAAGATCTCTATTATCGTCTGAATGTATTTCCATTGGAGCTGCCCCCATTGAGGGACCGAAAAGTGGATGTTCCATTGTTAGCCCAGCATTTCATACAAAAGTATGGGAGTAGATTTGGTAAAAATATTGATTCTCTATCCAGTAAGGCTATCACACAGCTGACTAAATATAACTGGCCTGGTAATGTGCGAGAGTTAGAGAACATAATAGAAAGGGCAATTATTACCTGCAGTGGATCCAAACTGACACTTGACAATGCGTTTCCAACCTCGAAAGTATCTAAAACTAAAGGTGTAGTTACCCTTGATGAAAACGAACGATCGCATATCCTGAAAGTGCTAGAATCTACTAACTGGAAAGTTAGCGGGGATAACGGAGCAGCCAAAATATTGGATATTAAACGAACTACCCTGGAAGCTCGCATGAAAAAACTGGGGATTCGACGACCCTAGGCTTGTCAAAATATCGTCATCCTGCCAATATATCGTCATTATAAAGTACCATATCTTCTAATAGTATTTCGTAACATACTCACTAACAATTGATTATGTATTTAGTAATCTTCGGCATGAAGGTTGTCTTAGATTGTCAGAGATGAGTAAGTAAATCAAATTATCCAGAAGTTATGAAGAGTCTTGCCAAGATCAATTGGGTACTTATTTTAGGAATAATAACTGCGATTTGGACAGTGTTATCAATTATCAAGGGATTTTAGCCCGATTGTGCTACGGTAAGAACAAAAGAATTAAACCATCATGAAACAAATAACACCACCTTTTACCGAAGAGACGGCCAGGGAGAAAGTCAAACTGGCCCAGGACGCATGGAATACCAGAGATCCGGAGATCGTTGCTTTAGCTTATACGGAGGATTCGCAATGGCGAAATCGCCATGAGTTTTTCACCGGAAGAGCAGCTATAAAATCCTTTCTTAAAGAGAAATGGAATAAAGAGCTCCACTATCGCTTGATGAAGGAATTATGGGCATTTACAGATAACCGAATTTCAGTTCGCTTTGAATATGAATGGCAGGACGTCGAGACAGGTATTTGGTATCGAACACATGGAAATGAACATTGGGAGTTTGATGCGCATGGACTTATGCGCCGGCGAGATATGAGTGCCAATGATATTCAAATCCTGGAGCGCCAACGAAAGTACCGGGATTAACCTATAAAGTAAAAACTTAGACACATGAAAGAACAAGAGTTTGATGCAATCATCATTGGAACAGGTCAGGCAGGCCCTTCTTTGGCTGCACAACTAGCGGCATCAGGTTTGAAAACTGCTATTGTCGAAAAAGGTAAGTTTGGAGGAACCTGCGTCAATACCGGTTGTACACCCACGAAAACCCTGGTGGCAAGTGCCAGGGTCGCTCATCTGGCCAAAAAAGCTGCTGATTTCGGAGTGCAGATCAATGGTTTCATTCAGGTAGATATGAAAAAAGTCAAAAAAAGGAAAGATCAGTTGGTTCGACAGTCTAATGAGGGACTGGAGCAATGGTTAAAGAACACGGAAAACCTATCTGTATTTGAAGGAATGGCCAGGTTTACCAGCCCCAAAACTGTTGAGGTTAATCAGGTAGGGCTCACTGCAGACAAGATTTTCATTAACGTTGGTGGTAGTGCTTTTATACCTAAGGGCTTTGAAAATGTGGACTATCTAACCAATGAATCCATGATGGAGGTTGATTTCGTACCAGAACACCTGGTGATTGTGGGCGGCAGTTATATTGGACTGGAATTCGGGCAAATGTATCGCCGGTTTGGTAGCAAAGTAACTATAGTCGAAAAGGCTGACCGGTTACTTTCGAGGGAAGACCCCGATGTTTCTGAGGAGATCCTTCGAATTTTAGAATTAGAAGGTATTCAGGTAAGATTAAATGCCGAATGTCTCAAAGGATCTAAGGATGGGAATGGAATTCTGGTGGAGGTTGATTGCAAAACAGGCGACCGGCAGGTAAAGGGATCTCATCTTTTGATTGCCACTGGAAGGAAACCTAATACTACTGACCTGGGACTAGAAACTACGGGAATCTTCATTGATGAACGAGGCTTTATCGAGGTTGATGATCAGCTGCGTACCAATATTGATGGGGTGTGGGCATTGGGTGATGTCAATGGTCGGGGAGCTTTTACACACACCGCTTACAATGATTTTGAGATAGTTGCGGCCAATCTAATGGATAACGATCCACGAAAAGTTAGTGACCGTATACTGGCTTACGCCCTGTACACTGACCCTCCATTGGCTCGTATCGGTATGAGTGAAACCCAAGCTATGAGTTCAGAGAAAAATGTACTAATGGCTACCAGGTCTATGAAACGAATAGCCCGGGCTAAAGAAAAAGGGGAAACCCATGGATTTATAAAAATATTAGTGGACGCTGATTCCGAGTTGATCTTAGGAGCTACAATAGTAGGTATTGGGGGGGACGAAATTATACATTCCCTGCTGGATATCATGTATGCCAGGAAGTCTTATAGAACCATACAAAGAGCCGTGCACATACACCCAACGGTATCGGAATTGATCCCTACCACCCTGGGTGATCTAAAGCCAATAGTTACAAATTCTCGGTAGACCTCCTCCCATCATGCAGTTGTCGATTTTATTGACCTTGCAAGTCATTTTTTCACCAACAATTGATGTGATGATTGTATGTAACCCACCGAGAATGAAAGGAGAAGCAACGATAAATTGTTCATGACCTTTATTCTGAAATTATCGGTAAAGCAATAGGCCTCATCGGTGAGCCGCTGGCCCCTTTCAATTTCAAAGATGCTGCTATGAAAGCAAATTCGTAAATTCCATCCACTGACAAATCCTCCAGGAACATTTGCTCGATGAACATTACCCCTTTTTCAGCTAGTAAATAGGTATGAACAGGGACCCAATTATCCTCTGTTTCAGGGGGAAAGGCCTCGAGACTCAAATTATCTGCTCCAACTAGCATGATTCCTTTGTCTTCAACAAGCCATTTTACCGCCTCAAGGCTGATGCCTGGATAGCTATGGAGATATTGATCTGCATCTTTATAAAATTGGGCCTTACCTGTCCGGATAAGCACAATGTCACCTGATGCCAATTTTGTTTGTTGTTTTTTAAGTGTATGTTGAAGGTCCATGACGGTGATCCGATAGTTGTCCGGTAATTTCCCAATGGCTTCGGCGACGTCAATGAGTACTCCCCTACCAATAATTGGTGGAATAGTTTCTGCTCCAGTCTTTTTCCATCCTTTATCTCCCAAGTATTCTTCAGGTGTAAATCCGTTCCAAATCTTACCATTTAAGCCAAAGTGATTTAACGCGTCAATATGGGTACCCATGTGGGTGTACATGGAGATCGCGTCACCGGTGTAGCTAACCTTTTGATTCATGGCATCTCCGAGACCATTGGGGTTATCTACAATTGTTCCACGCGGGGTGTGAGTCAGCCAATACTGATAACCAGGATCTCCCAAGTGGTGAAAACTGGGCATTCCCACGAAATAATCCACACTTAAGTCGTACGTTTTTCCAGACGAAATTTTTGACAAGATTTCATGCTTGGAAGTCTCCGTCATAATATTGAGGGTGCCAATCTCATCGTTTGGACCCCAAGGGCTTTCACCCACTGCTTCGACCTGCTGCGCTTTGGCAGCAATTGCAGTCAGCAGGGAAACTAGAATGATTGATTTTACTTTCATGATCTAACTTTTTCTAACAAAGTTCCAGATCACGGAAGCCGATTTCATTAAGATATCTTAATAACGATCTCGTTTACTGGGCAATTTTGCGATTCGCTGGCTTGTAAAAGGAATTGCTGCAAATGATTAATCTACAGCTAACGAATTTTTCGCATCAGTTTCGCCTGGTGTTCTCCCCCATTTATCAGGTAGAGTAGTGGTACTGGCCTGTCTGATCCTTCCACGAAGTCTGGCTTGGCAGCCCAAGGTGTCACAGATAGCACATTGGCCATATCCATCCAGAACTGCAGCCTTGATCTTTTAAGATTCCAGGTCATATGGAAATGATTCGCCGGTGCATAATGTTTGTACTCAGTCATGGTGGCGTGTTTAGGCACCAAGAAAGTGTGTGGCCAGGTGGGGTTGGCCGTCTCACAAATTGCTTTGGCCATTGCTTCAGGTGGCAATACGGTGTGGGTTTCATCCCAGACCAAAGAGAACATTCCGGATAGGGAACTATACGCCAATCGGGCGGCAATTCCCTCAATGCCCTCAGGAGAAATGAAATGCACCGAATTTCCTAAATAAGAGAAGTATTCAACTGCTTTTGGAAAAGTAATCTTCTTCAATATTTCCCCGGATGGAGTGCCCGGCGCTGCCGCCCAATCAAATGAAGCCGATCCGGAATTCACCCCATCGATGAAACCTTTTTGCTCCCATATGGTATCTCCATTGAGAACAATATTTTTGGATTGGGCAAATTCACTGATCTCATGGGGCTCCCAGACTTTGCGAAAGTCCATAAACAAGGGAGGATTACCCCCAGAGAGCCATGTCATAACCAACTGGGTTAGCAGTGCCTGTACGTCTGCTTCGGTGGCATAGGGGATAACTTCTTTAGCACCATTGTGATCAAAGGTTGAGTTGAACAGTGACTCCATAATATCGGCTACCGGCAGAGGTATTCCCCGTGAATCTGAGCCCCACTCCAATTGACTCATAAAACCGCCCCCAATTGCATTAAGCTCTTTCATCAGGTCCCTGACGATTAGATAAAGCGCCAAGCTCTTATCCAGGTTTTCGCTGTCTAAAGGTGCTGATAACTCAATTCCGGCTGAACCGTTTTCCAGCCATTTTCTTAGTTGCTTTAATTCATTCTTATCATAAGTTTCCCGGGCTAGCAGATCCGCCAGAAATTTCATATCTATCCGGGTAATTTCAATTCCAAAATGGTTTCTGGTGGCAGCCACCTGGGGAAGGGCTGTTTCCATACCCATTGAGTCATGCCCGAATAACAAAACCCTTTTCCCTTTCAATCCTTGAAAGGTGGCTGCGGCATAGCACCAATCGATTAGTGCGGTTCTGGTATCATCGCTCATTACCGGATTTAGCCCGGTGTCTTCCCAAGTACCGACATTAATATGAGCCAGCCGTCCATGCTGGGCCAGAGCGCCATTGGTAGCGTGAGTGAAAACTACCCCTGGTCTGGGACCACTATTTCCTGTGGTGAAATTGAAGGGGGTATCTTGAGGAAAGTGTGCCAGTAAAGATATGACGGTCAATTGGGGAAAAGCCCAGGTGTCGGGAACGCATATTATTATATTTACCTCTGCCTTTTTAAATTGGGCGGCTACTTGATCAGCTTGATTTTCCCCGTCCACCAGTATATCTGAATAAACAACGGCAACTTCTTTTTTATCAGGAGTAAATACTAGACCTGAGATGCTATCAGCGGCCATTTTTACAATATTACCAGCGCGAACCCTTGAATTGTGATCAATCCTAGGGTCGCAAGTGGCAAAAATCCCAATTACCGGTCTGCTGTATGTTTTTGTTGGTTTATCGTTAAGTTTTACCGCAGCCATTAATTTTCTAAAAATTGGTTTTTACTCCTTTGCACGCTGGCAACCCAATGGTGTTTCAGTTAAACTAACAATATGAATCTATTAGCTACCGGGGCAATAACGGTTCATGAAACATGTCAAAAACTCCCAGTGATTTAAGGTCTTTTTCCAATGATGTTAATTGATCCGTGGTCAACTGCCTATATGGAAATCGTACAGGGCCCAGGTCCAATCCTAAAAGTTTAAGGAAAGCTTTTGAAGCCGGATAAAAGTCATATTTCGATAGAGTTGTCACACAT
>JAUIKU010000164.1 GCA_030430675.1 Bacteroidia bacterium
GCAGTATCCAATTGCTCAATGAGCTTCTTCTCCTTATCTCTTAACTGGGCAGCCTCTTCGTATTTTTGACTTTTTACTACCCTGTTCTTTTCTTTCTTGATGTCCTCAATAGCCTCTTCCAACTTCACTACCTCATCGGGAACATAAATATTGTTGATGTGTACTCTCGACCCTGCTTCATCCAACACGTCAATAGCTTTGTCTGGCAGATACCTGTCGCTTATGTATCGATCCGAAAGCTTTACACAGGCCTGGATGGCATCTTCAGTATAGTTCACATGATGGTGATCTTCGTACTTGTCCTTGATGTTTTCCAGAATCTCCACCGTCTCCTCGGGAGTAGTTGGATCCACCATTACCATTTGGAACCTGCGTGCCAGAGCGCCGTCTTTTTCGATGTATTGCCTGTATTCATCCAGAGTGGTGGCCCCGATGCATTGGATTTCACCTCGAGCCAGGGCCGGCTTAAACATATTGGAAGCATCCAGTGAACCCGATGCACCCCCTGCGCCCACAATGGTGTGCAGCTCATCAATAAACAGAATCACTTCCGGGGATTTCTCCAGTTCGTTCATCACCGCCTTCATGCGTTCTTCGAACTGGCCTCTATACTTGGTACCTGCTACCAGCGAAGCCAGATCCAGGGTTACTACTCTCTTACCAAAAAGCACCCGGGAAACTTTTTTCTGAATAATTCGCAACGCCAATCCTTCGGCGATGGCAGTCTTACCTACACCAGGTTCCCCAATAAGGATGGGGTTATTTTTTTTGCGCCTGCTCAATATTTGAGCAACCCGCTCTATTTCTTTCTCTCTTCCTACAATAGGGTCGAGTTTATCTTCTTCTGCCAGTTTGGTTAGATCGCGACCGAAATTATCCAGTACCGGAGTACGTGACTTCTCCGACCCTTTGGATGATTCTTTAGAGGACGAACTTCCAAATATCCTGGAAGAATCTTCATCGGGATCGTCGGTTTCCGATGAAGCCATGGGGTTATCTGTCTGGTATTCCAGTAATTCCTTAACCACTTCGTAATTTACCTCGAACTTCTCCATGATCTGTGATGCGATATTGTCTTCATCCCTCAAAATAGAAAGCAATAGGTGTTCGGTGCCAATAAGTTGACTTTTGAATATTTTTGCCTCCAGGTAGGTGATCTTAAGTACCTTCTCGGATTGTCTGGTGAGTGGTATATTGGACAGATTCTTTACTTCATTAGTAGCAGTGCCTTTGGTAGCCTGTTCAATAGCTACTCTTAAGTCATCTATAGAAACGCCCAGTTTCTGAAGTAAACTTATAGCAACGCCTTCACCTTCACGAATCATTCCTAATAGCAAATGCTCGGTACCAATGTAATCATGGCCCAGTCGCAACGCCTCCTCCCTGCTCAGGGAGATCACCTCTTTCACTCTATTAGAAAATTTAGCCTCCATATTATATAAACACTATAGATATAGCGTAATGTAAAGGTATACCGATTAGGGTTATTATACCATTAATTAAAACAATTTTTCTGACTTGTAAAACAAATGTACCCTTCAGAAAATTCCGGTTATGATTTACAATTTGTCAGAATATCAGTTGCCAATGGTCCCTCACAAAACAACAAATCAATTATACTTAAATTGCCCACAAACTTTTTGCCAAAAATCTGATTATAGTTACATGGCTTATAAAAGGGGTTAATTTTTAAGCCTTTCTTGGGATGTATTTTTGATCGCCAGTCGCGGTATGTCTCGGGGTAGTATTTACAGTAGCCGGTAGTTTTGGATATTGGAGTCTTGTTGGACAGTAACTTCTGGATTAGTGAGATGAATTCAAAATTCAAATCGAGTAAAAAAGAAGGCTTCCGCTGGTATATCCGGTAAAAAAAAGGGGCAAAATGCTGGTAAAATGGTGCATTACCATAAGCTGTTTGGATGGTACGCCAATGATCTTTAACCCATTTCTGTTGATAGTCGATCTTAACATCCTTCAACAGCATCTTTCTTCTGGGTTTCAACACGGGAATGGAGAGTTCCAAAGGTCCTTGTGCAGTAAGGATACGGCAGCGATTGCGATAGCTCTGTTTCTGATAATTTTCCTGACACTCCAGAACCACCTGGTCTGCCGAGGACAACATGGTAAAATATTCAATACAGGGTAAATAATGTGGTTCAATCAGTAGTACCGACATGTATGTAAACTTTTGGCGAATACCGATGTAATTGGATTTGTGAAGTTATTATTATTTTTGCGCAATGAAGGGAAGAAAAATACTTATCATCCTGATAGTAATATTCAGTGTATTACTTAGCTCCTTTTCCTTTTATGTTTATCAGATGTTGAAATCTCCCAATATTCTGGTTGAAAAGGAGGACACTTATCTGCATATCTATCCCGGGACCACTTTCGATCAATTACAGGACACCCTGTTCCAGCGAGGCCTGGTACACGATCTGGTGTCGTTCAGTCTTTTGGCCAAATACAAGGGATTTAACCAGTCCGTTAAGTCCGGGCGCTACATGTTGAAAACCGACATGAGTAACACCGAAGCAATTAATCTATTGCGATCAGGAAATCAATCTCCTGTCAACATCACTTTCAATAATGTTCGGTTGGTCTCGGAGTTGCCGGAAAAACTATGTGTCAACATTGCCCTGTCACCGGAAGAACTGTCTGCCACACTGTCAGACTCTACGCTGATTTCTTCATATGGATTCAACCGGGAAAATCTCATATCAATGTTCATTCCCAATACCTATGAAGTATATTGGGATATTAGCGCCAAAGAATTACTGGACAGGATGCACTCCGAGTATCAGGCATTTTGGGATGAGGATAAAAGAAATAAGGCAGACAGCTTGGGTCTATCTCCCAAGGAAGTGTCCGTACTGGCTTCGATCGTATATGCAGAAAGTCAACAACACGCAGAGGAACTTCCCAGAATTGCCGGCCTATACTTAAACCGTCTGGATAAAAACATGGCACTTCAGGCCGATCCTACTTTGGTTTTTGCCATTGGCGACTTTTCTATTAGACGTGTTTTAAATGAGCATAAAGAAATTGATTCACCTTACAATACCTATAAATATACCGGTTTACCACCGGGCCCCATCCGGTCTCCTTCAATAGCAGCCATCATGGGCGTGTTGAACCGCGAGGATCATAACTATCTTTATATGTGCGCCAAGGAAGATTTTTCAGGTTATCACAACTTTGCCAGCAGTTTATCTGAACATAATCGCAATGCATTGCGCTATCAGCGTGCCCTGAACCAGGCCAAACTTTACCGATAATGTTTGTTTTCAATACAAATCTTCGGGTGAGATACGCTGATACCGATCAAATGGGTTACGTTTATTACGGTAACTACGGGGCCTATTATGAAGTGGCCAGGGTGGAAAGTCTGCGACACCTGGGATATTCCTATAAAGACCTTGAAGCGCAGGGAGTGATGATGCCGGTATTGGAAAACTATTCCAAGTTCTTACTACCGGCAAAATACGATGAACTACTGCGCATCGAAGTGACACTCAAAGCATTACCCTCGGTGAGAATACAGTTTTATTACAGGATATTCAACGAGCAGGAACAATTGATTAACACGGGGAATACGCTACTGGCATTTGTTAGCAAGGATTCCGGCAAGCCCTGCAGACCTCCGCAGATTCTGCTAAAACTATTTAGCCCATTCTTTGATGAAGCGAAAGATCTTAAATAAGATCATTAATTCTACTCAGTATTTGAACCTGGTTTCACTGCTGAAACGAATCCGCCTGCGGCGGAAAGGTGTGTCTCTATACGATATCATCGATGTCTTTGTTGAAAAAATGCAGAACGATGAAATTGTAACCCGGGCTAACGGGGTGGCATTCAACTTTACACTGGCGATATTTCCGGCAATTATCTTTATCTTCACTTTGATCCCCTATATCCAGATTGAAGACCTTCCTGACCTCAATCAGCAAATAATGAATTTTCTGCAGGGCTGGATGCCCGCCTCCATGTTCGATGTGGCCTCCAGTACCATCGAAGACATTATCAGCAATCGGAGGGGTGGATTGCTTTCCTTTGGGTTTTTGTTTTCTATTTTCCTGGCTACCAATGGAATGATGTCGCTCATGAAGGCGTTTAACAAGTGTTACCGCACCGTGGACCGTCGCAGCTTTTTTCAATCCAGGTTTATTGCAACCTCTCTTACGCTGATGCTGGCAGTGGTGCTTTTTTTTGCCATGATGTTATTGGTAATAGGACAGCAGGTGATCGATTTTCTACAGGCCGCTCCCTGGATAGACATCGACAGTTATATTTTTATCCTGGTGTTTGCCCTGAGATTCATCGTTTTGTTCTTTATATTTCTGGTAGCCATCTCTTCAATTTATTACCTGGCTCCGGCAGTACACGACCGGTGGAAATTCCTTTCTCCGGGTTCTCTAACCGCCGCTTTTTTAAGTCTTATCGTGACTTTTGCCTTTACGTTTTATATCAACAACTTTGCCGCCTATAACAAGTTCTACGGTTCCATTGGAGTATTGATCGCCCTGATGGTATGGCTGTCACTGCTATCGGTAATTATGTTGATAGGCTTTGAAATCAATGCCTCCATTGACAAATCATCCAGGCAATCCAGACGCTCCAAGGCCACTGAAAAATCCAAATCGGTAAAAGCATGAATCGCCATCTATCATTTATTCAGTTTTTGCTTTTAAGATCGGGGTTAATGCTATTCCTGTTAGCCATTTCCTGTAAATCACAGGTGGATACAAACAACGGAACCGCTTCCCCTCCTAACATTGTATTGATCGTCAGCGATGACCAGGGATATCATGATTTGGGGTGCCTGCAGGACAGCGAGGCAATAACCCCACACCTGGACCGTCTGGCAGAAGAGGGCGTCCGCTTAACAAGCTTTTACGTTACCTGGCCAGCCTGCACTCCCAGCCGGGGAAGCCTGCTGACAGGAAGGTATCCACAGCGCAACGGGGTTTATGATATGATACGGAACGAAGCACCTGACTACGGTTACCAATATCAGCCAGGTGAGTATCAGGCCACATTCGAACGAATAGGGGGAATGGATACTAGGGAGAAGCTGCTTCCCTCCTACCTGAAAGAGGCAGGCTATGTCAGTGGGATTTATGGCAAATGGGACCTGGGAGTGCACAAAAGGTTTTTACCGCTGGCCCGGGGGTTTGATGACTTCTACGGATTTGTGAATACCGGGATTGATTATTATACCCATGAACGGTACGGAGTGCCATCGATGTACAGGAACAACCAACCTACCGAGGAGGATAAAGGGGTTTATTGCACCGACCTTTTTAAAAGAGAAGCCAAACGTTTTCTACAGGCAAATTATAAAAAGCCGTTCTTTCTCTATCTGCCATTTAATGCCCCTCACAGTGCGTCTAACCTCGATCCCAGGATCCGGGGTGTAGCCCAGGCTCCGGAGAAATACAAGCAGTTGTATCCTCACCTGGAAGAGGGCTTTGCCGAACGTGAAAACCCCAAATATTTGTTTCGTGAAAGTGAAAATGGTCCGGTAATCAACCAGTATCCCATTAAATCTAAAAGAAGACTGGAATACCTGGCCTCCGTTACGGCAATGGACGAAGCTATTGGGGAAATTCTGGATTTGCTGGACAAATTTGAAATCACTGACAACACCTTGGTAATTTTCTTCTCCGACAACGGTGGCAGCGGTGGTGGCAGCGCCGATAACCAGCCACTAAGTGGACATAAAGCGATGTTGTTTGAAGGAGGCATAAGAGTGCCATGCATTGTCCGGTATCCGGGTGTGATTCCCGCGGGAGAGGTATCACATGAATTTCTTACCTCGCTGGAAATACTTCCCACCATATTGGAGGCAGCAGGAATCCCCGGTCCTACAGATATTGCCCTGGATGGATTTGATATGATGCCGGTGCTCAACGGTCAAATTACCTCACCGAGAGACCATATGTTTTGGCAACGCCGGAATGACAAGGCGGCACGGGTTGGGAATTGGAAGTGG
Organism: Bacteroidia bacterium; assembly: GCA_030430675.1. GTDB lineage: Bacteria > Bacteroidota > Bacteroidia > Cytophagales > Cyclobacteriaceae > SZUA-3. The sequence goes on from JAUIKU010000164.1 coordinate 5,996, forward strand.
GTTGAGTCCACCAGGGGAGGAGGCCTGTTTGATCTGGAACGTGATATTGGGGAATCCAATGATCTATCGGAAACCCGGCCCGATAAGCTGGCGGAGATGAAGCAGCACTTTGCAAATTGGCAAGCTGAAATGGATGCCTCCGAACCCCGCGGTCCCTTTCGCGATTTTTGAATTGGCAATGAGTACGTTTAGATCACAAATCAGAGATCCTAACTATCTTGTCTGGTCGGTTCAACAAGACATAAATGCTGCCATCAGGAGCTGATCGGGCAATGCGAACCCTTCCCACGTTTTTAAGCAGGGTTTGCTGAAAGATGACGCGGTCGTCGGTGATGTCCAACATTTTTAATTCTTCAAATCTAAGTGCTCCCACCATAAGTTGGTTGTTCCATTTGGGAAAAAGATCTCCCTGATAGAAGTCAATCCCACATACTGCAATGGATGGCTTCCAATAAAGCGCTGGCTGCGCCATTCCCTCCTGACGGGTATGTTCACTTATGATCTCCCCATTATAGTTGATCCCATGAGTTATTACAGGCCAGCCAAAGTTTGTTTCAGGCTGTATCAGGTTTAATTCATCTCCACCTAGAGGACCATGTTCGGCTTCCCATATTTGACCGGTAACCGGATGTGTGGTCAATCCCTGGGGATTGCGATGTCCCAATGAATAGATTGACTTGATAGCCTCAGGATGTTGGTAATAAGGATTGCTTCCCGGTATACTGCCATCCGGGTTTATTCTGTGAACTTTGCCGTTTGGCCGGGTGAGGTCCTGGGCCTGCTCCATAACTGTGCGGTCCCCCACGGTAAAATATAGATAACCTTGAGGAGAAAAAGCGATTCTTCCTCCGTAATGACCACGCGCTTTGCTATAGTATGCAGAGTCGGCCTGGTAGACTACTTCCTGTTGCAACCATTTACCTTCATGAATTGTGCCTCTTACAATTGATGTGAACGTCAAAGTGTCCTGATCAGTATTAACTATGGGGTGACTGAACGAAAGATAAATCAAGCCATTGGTATGATAATCCGGATCCGGAACCACATCCAATAACCCTCCCTGTCCTTCCGCCAGCACTTCCGGTGTCCCCTCCACCGGATCCGGTAGCAGCACGCCATTCTCTATGATACGTAACCTACCCGGCTTTTCTGTGACTAAAGTGGTATTCTGATCAAGAAAAGCAATACCCCATGGAGTCTCCACATCCTCGGTAATTGTTTCCAGGTTCACCTCATAATCAAGGGTCTCCAGAGATTCCGGTAGAGGTGGTTTGACCGCTCCCGATTGGTCTTCCCTCTTGCGTATGAATGCCACCAGTTCGAATATCGATGAATCATCCAGTACAGCTCCCCAGCTGGGCATGCCAAATTGTGGATGGCCAAACTTGATAGAACGAAAAAGATCCCCATCCCTGGCACCAAATTGCCAGGAACCATCCACAAGGCTCTGGGCCAACGCACCCTTCAAATCTTCACCATGACAGGAAACGCACAGGTTGGTATAATTTTCAGGAGTTTCTGCTAATTCCGGTTTACTTTCCCTCGAGCAGTGGAAGCTGGTAGCCGCCAAAATAATCAAGACGGCAGTAGTTTTAAGATTCATCATACGCTTACTGTACCTCTAAAGTGTTTTCTGCATAAAAATTTTTGTGATGTTGGGAGGCAAATTCAATGAGCTCATCAACTATCTCCGGATAAATTTCTTTTACATTACCCTTTTCGAATGGGTCGTGGATCATATCGAATAGTGCCGTATCGATTTGATGCTGTACATATTTGCCTGGCTGACCACCCTGACCACCTGTTTCCAGGGTACGGTATTGGTGAGGCAAATGAAGTTTCCAACGACCGTCTCCGCTGATCACACCCTGAAATTCAGTGCCATTCGAAAAAGCATAATAGGTTTGAGGGCTTTCATTTTCTTCCCCGGTAATATAATTCCACACATCTTTACCATCGATATCATTTTCCGGGAGGGGGCTGTTGGTCAGCTTGCAAATTACCGGGACCAAATCAATGGATGCAAACATCTTGTGGGAGTCGACACCTGCTGGAAGTACTCCGGGATACTTTATGACACATGGATTTCTCAGGCCGCCTTCAAAGGAAGTCCCCTTCCCTTCCCGATAAGGAGTTATCCCGGCATGGTCGCCGTAAGACAGCCAGGGGCCATTGTCGGAACCGATAAAAATAAACAGGGTGTTCTCTTCCAGACCGTTATCCTTTATGGCCTGGTTGATTTGTGCCACCGACCAGTCTAACTCCATCATCACATCGCCATAAAGTCCGGTGCCGGATTTTCCTTTAAATTTTTCACTGACAAAAATGGGGACATGAGGCATGGAATGTGGCACATACAAAAAGAAGGGCTGGCCCTTCTTGCGGGCGATGAAATCCACCGCCTTTTCGGTGTACCAGGTCGAAAGCATCTTTTGGTCCTCATCGTCCACAGATTCAATAGTGACCTTCCCATTTTCCCAGTACTGTAAAGGCCATTGACCCCAATAGTCCGGGTTTTCCGGATGAAACTTCCACATGTCATTGGAGTACATCAGACCAGCGGTTTCATCAAATCCCCGGGCATGGGACCTGGTTTCGGGCTGGTCACCCATGTGCCATTTTCCGAAGCAAGCGGTGGCATATCCGTTTTGCTTAAGTATCTCACCCAGGGTGGCATAGGAAGGATCCAGCCCTTTAGCTGTGGGGCCATGCGCACCAAAGACCTTGGTTCTTCCGGGGTTGCAACCGGTTAGCAATGCAGCCCGGGAAGCAGAACAAACAGACTGGGGGACATGGAAGTTATAATAACTGGTACCCTCAGCAGCTAAAGTCTTAACCCCGGGTGTCGGATATAATGGATCCCCGAAGGGTTCAAAATCGTCAAATGCGCCATCGTCCAGAAAGATAAGTACCACATTGGGAGGAGTATCAGCCTTCTGGTTTGAAACGGATTGCGGCGGTTCTGGTTGGCAACCAGTAACCATCAGGCAGGCTCCAAATACCAACAGACAAATTTGTGAACGGTAAGATAGTTTCATACTTGGTCTAATGAGGGTCTCAATATAATATAAAATCTCTAATGCCAGTTTACCTGGAATTAGGAAGAGGCACCGAACTACCAAATATGTTGCTCCTGCTCGATTATATAAGACCGAGGATTAATTCATGAGCATGCCACCATTTATATCCAGGGTTTCGCCTGTGATAAAAGACGCCTGTTCAGAGGCCAGGAACAATACTCCGTAGGCTACTTCCTCTGGAGTACCCTCCCGCTGTAGTGGCGTATTACTGGCAAACTTCCTTCTTGCCTCATCCGGTGAGAATTGATCGTGATAAGGTGTGGTGATCACTCCCGGGGCCACCGCATTCACCAGGATATTGTGAGGTGCCAACTCCTTCGCCAGGTTTTTAGTAAAGGCTATGGAAGCCGCTTTGGCGGCTGCATAATGGCCAGCGCCCAGACCGCCGCCATTTCTGGCGGCTAGAGAAGACACATTGATGATCCTGCCACTTTTCTGTTTTTTCAGATAAGGCAGAGCGGCATTTGTGCACATGAAAGTGCTGGTCATATTTACATCCATTACCCGGGTCCATAGTTCTTTTGACATGTCAGACAGGTTTTTGCGCCCCACCAGGTTTCCGGCATTGTTTACCAGGATATCGATAGCCCCAAAGTGAGATATGGTCTTTGCAATCAATTGCTCCACACTTTCCGGCTCTGTCAGGTCTCCCCCTACTGAAATTGCCTGCCCACCTGCATTTGCAATGTCATCAACTACCGCCTGGGCTCCGCTCTTATTTGAGTTGAAGTGAACTACTACCCGGGCTCCCGCCTTAGCGAACGCAATGGCTACTGACTTACCAATACCAGAACTTGAACCGGTTACAATAACTACCTTATTATCAAATCTTATATTCATATTCGTCTATTTTGAATTGTGGTTAATAAAAGAAACCGGTTAGTTTAAAAGTTATGGTATATCGAAAAAGCCCCACACGCTAGTGTGAGGCTTTTATGCAGAGGGTGAGGGATTCGAACCCCCGGTACCTCGCGGTACAACGGTTTTCAAGACCGCCGCGTTCGACCACTCCGCCAACCCTCTGGGTATTTCCTGATTTGGTCTGCAAAATTAAGTCATAATTTGAATTAAGCAATGGCTAATTGAGTTTAACTCGAATCAGCGGGAAGTTGATGAATGGTATTTTGAATGACACCCTGGAAGTTTTTCCCATCAGCACTTTTCAGTTGATATTTGATTTCCATGATTCTGGTGGGCCTGATATCGGGTAGCTGAAGTACTATGGTCTTGCCGTCCGGCTCAATTTGTATATTGCTGACCTTTAAAGTGTCCGAGTTATACCTGTCCGAACCATACCTGCTCGACCGCTTAATGTCCCAAATGCTAACCTGGTAATTGCTAACTTCAAGTGCCTGCTGTTGGTCAAGCGCCTCATTGAACTGCAACTCAATACCTCTGTTCAGCGCTTTCATGTCCACAGGTAACAGTAGCGGTTTACCGGTATACCTGATACGGTAAAGCCCCCCCAATTGGATCATTCGATTGGTGGCCCAGGCCGCCATTCCACAGGCGTACATTTGTCCGTCTTTTGGATTGAATCTGGCCCTCATGATACCGGTGGGAAATTGAGGTAAAGGAAGTTCTACCATTCCTGCCTGGTAGGTTCCTGCTATCGACTCAGGCATAACCAGGAATATTTTGCCATAACCATATGACAGGCTGAGCAACTTACCGTTCAGTGGCCCCCATCGGTCGGATACCGCCCAAACCAATTCCGCCGGTGACCGGTCGTGTTTCATATCCACCCACATCATTGGCTTTTCCATTAAATGGTCTGAGGAATCCTTTGGTGCCCCATACCCCCACATATTTCCATAGAAACCAGCTCTGGTTACCCGGTTGATACGATTCATGGGATTCCAATAGCCCTGTTGGTCCGTGACAAAAAAGGACCCATCGGGGTTTAAGCAGACACCATTAGCAGCCCTGAACCCATTGGCCAGGATTTCACTGCTTTGACCGTCGGCTGATACCTTGATCAGGGTACCATGATG
>JAUIKU010000165.1 GCA_030430675.1 Bacteroidia bacterium
CTTATCAACGGCACTCCCTGAGTGTTCAATAGGCGTTCGTGGTTCTCTCTTGAATCATAAAGAAACTTTTTCACATTGGGGCCATTCCACTCTTCCCAGGTACCTCCATCCCAGTCCTCCAAAAGCAGATAAGCGTCCTTTCTCGGTTGGTCGGGATAGGCTATTGCCCAATCTCTCTCCGCACGGATATCACTCCAGCCATTGGCCATGGTAAACGGCAGCCAGATCTGGGGGCAGGTCGACGGATCATCTTCCGTAGCATTGAATCCCCATATCATTTCCGGACCATAGCGATCTTCCAGTTTAAAAACGTCTTCTACGTTCTGTGCTAAAGAGTAAATGCCATCATCCATTAGATCGGCTGCCATATCGCGAGCCATGGCATAATAGGAAGCGTCATTAACCGGTGCAGTAGCCATGGTCAGATATACTTTGGCCAGAAACCCTTTAGCCGCACCCTTAGATGGCCTACCTGGTTGGCCTGGCCAGGTATCGGGCAAATTAGTGACTGCAAATTGAAAATCACTGATAATCTGATCGTACACCGACAAGGTAGGTGTTCTTGTAATATCACCTGTCAGATCCGTGTCTTCAAGGATCAGCGGAACATCGCCATAACAGCGTACCAAAGCAAAGTAGTTGAAAGCCCTCAGGAACCTTCCCTGTGCCATCAACACATCTTTTTCTTCCTGGCTTACCGCACTACCTAACTTATCCTCATTAAGCGCACTAATGGCGGCATTTATATCACCAATGGCCTGATAATGTCCCTGCCACAGGAAATTGGCCCAATTGGCACTCAGTGCCAAATCGCCTCCGCGAATTTGATCGGTGCCTCTGAAAGCTCCGGTCCAAATGCCATACCCGTAACGGGACCATGGCTCATACAAACGGCTCATAGAACTGATAAAAGCTGCTTCAACCTGTGCGGGGGTAGTAAAAAAATTGTCCGGTCCTACAAAGTCAATTGGCTCTTCGTCCAGTTCGGCACAACTATTCATACCCAGGATCAGCACCAGGCCTGGTATTAGTGTTAATAATTTAAATTTTTTCATCTCCATATATATTTTCGAATATATCATCTCTTAAAATGCTAGCTCTACTCCTATGGAATAGGTCTTTGCCGGGGGATATACACTGAGATCCACCCCGATGTTTGCATCATTCTCAGGGAATGCGGCCACTTCGGGATCGTATCCGGTGTAATCGGTGATAGTAAACAAATTGGTTCCGGAAGCAAATACCATAAATTTACTCAGACCCAATCTCTCCAGGAACGAGGGACCAAAATTGTAAGACAGTATCAATGTCTTCAGACGGATAAATGAAGCATCCTCCACATATCGTGTGGTCTCACTGCCATCCAGAAAATACCGGTTCTCCAGATTTTGGTCCTGTACATACTGCCCGTCCAGATAGCCAGGCATATCCGTATCCTGGTTCTCGGGAGTCCAGTAATCCAACATTCTGGGATCATTGCCTTCCCAGCTGACCTCTCGACGGATTCGCAATGTGTTGAACAGATCTACTCCCTGGTAAGAAAGCAACAAGAAGTTCAAACTGAAATTCTTATAGCTCAGGGTATTGGTCCATCCAATGGTTAAATCGGGATATCCATTACCAATTATGGTACGATCATCTAAATCAACGTCTCCATCTCCGTCAATATCTCTATACTTTTGCATGCCCGGAAGCTGTCCATAGCTACGGGCCTCATCTTCTTCATCGGTACCCCAGATACCGTCGAATATATAACCGGTCATGGTTCCGAATGGTTGGCCCACTTCCAAAACCATGAAATTGGTCAGGCTGTAACCTCCGGTGGTGGTATTGAAGCTGATGCGGTCATCCGGTCCCAAATCCAAAACCTCGTTGCGATTTGCTGTCAAATTAAGTGACGTATTCCAGTGGAAATCCCCCACTATGGGATCACCGCCGATTAACAACTCAATCCCCTTATTCTCCACCGATCCGATGTTATCCAATACCGTGGGGACGCCCACATAACCGGGAAGCTCCCGGGGCATCAGCAGGTCATCTGTGGTCTTTTTGTAGTAGTCCAGAGTGGTGGTTAACCGGCCTCCGAACATTTCCAGGTCAAATCCAATATCGATTTGGGTGGTTTCTTCCCATTTGAGATCGGGGTTAGCCAAACCTCCAATGCCAAATCCTATGTTGGTAGTGGAACCACCGTCATAGGGATAAAGGCGTCCTGAGGCCAGTCGGGCCAGCGATTGATAAGGTGATATACCCTGGTTCCCGGTGATCCCCCAACTACCTCTTAGCTTAAGGTCAACGTTGGAATCGTCCATGAATGACTCTTCAGAAACCCTCCAGGCCAGTGAAGCGGAAGGGAAATACCCCCATTTGTTGTCTTCTCCAAATACCGATGAGGCGTCAGCCCGGAAGCTGGCGGTCAGCAGGTATTTGTTATTATATACATAGTTCACCCTTCCCATCCAGGAACGAAGGTTCCTTTTGCTGCGATCGGAGTTGACACTAACCGTAGTTGCTCCGTCCAGATTGTCAAATCCCAGGGCATCGACCAGAAAATTAGAAGCCTGAGTACTGTTCAGGCTGGTTTCTTCCCAGTTTTGCTCAAATAGTCCCACTGCAGTTAGCTGATGATTATCCCAGTTTTTAGTATAGGTCAGAATATTGGAATTTTGCAGCCTCTGAAAGAGCGAATTGCTAACCGTTGCCGACCCATTGGAGGATAAACCGCTAAATGTATTGGTATTTTGATAGGTCTGGTAGGTACCATTTTCCATGATGCCGGCACCAAGTACCTTAAAAGTTAATCCTTCAATTATTTCGAAATTAAGGAACAGGGTAGCATTGTTGCGGTTCACCGGATTCTCATGTTCCGGCTCAATAGCTGAAGCCAGTGGGTTCCAGGTATCATTGGGACCATAAGGACCGTGAAAATGATAAGAGCCATCTTCATCATAAACGGGCTCGGTAGGGCCCCAGCGCGGCGCAATGTTTACCACCTGGCTCACAAAGGCAATTTCACGGCCGAAAGCAGCAGACTTGGCATTCTCCCTGGTATAGTTCCAGGCCAGTCCAAAATCTATCTTATCACTGATATCGGCGCTCACATTGGCCCGTAAAGAGGTTCTGAGATAAGAGGAACCTTTTAATATACCTTTGTGGTCCAACACGTTGGCCGAAATATTGTATTTCATGGCTTCGGTACCTCCGCTAACACCTACCTGTGCATTGTGAATAACTCCGGTCTCATAGACTACATCCTGCCAATCGGTGCCCCCATTTTGATCAAACCCTGCGATCTCCTGGTCGGTAAATACAGGAACAGGAACATTCCCGTTAGCGGTTTCGGTAGACCGGATCAAATTGTAAAGTCGAGCATACTCTCCTGCCGACATCACGGGCAATTTCCTGGCCAGTTCCTGGAAGCCCACGCTATAGCTGGCATCAATTACCGGTTTGCCGGTTTTGCCCTGCTTGGTAGTAATAATGATGACTCCATTGGCACCCCGTGATCCGTAAATGGCGGTGGCGGAGGCATCTTTCAGGATCTCCATAGACTCTATATCCATGGGATTTATAGCGCTCAGCTTACCTCCCTGCAATCCATCCACCACTACCAGGGGTTCGTTACCACCGTTGATAGAGTTATTTCCGCGAATACGAATCATGGTATTTCCTCCGGGAGACCCATCGGTGTTTAATACGTAAACTCCCGGGGTACGGCCCTGTATGGCCTGGTCCACCCGGGCAATGGGGAAAGAGGCAATTTCATCAGTTGGTACGCTGCTTATGGCACCGGTGAGGTCGGATTTTTTCTGCGATCCATATCCCACCACTACCAATTCCTCCAGGGCAGTAATGTCTTCCGACAATGCCACATTGAAATTGGTTTGTGTGCCTACCTGGATCTCTTGTGGTTGATAGCCAAGATAACTCATGATCAGCACGGCATCCTGGTTTGGAACCGTTATGGTAAATGCACCATTTGCATCTGTCACGGTACCACTGGTGGTCCCTTTAATAACCACATTAGCACCGGGAATGGTATTCCCGGCCTGGTCGGTCACTCTTCCTTGAACGGTGATGTCCTGAGCCCAGGCCGATACTGCAAAAAACAACATCGAGCACAGCAAAAGACACCTCACACCGATCTTTTTGGTTTGAAGTAAGTCTGTTTTCATATAGTAAGTATTTATTGAGGTTTTATAGGTTTTTGAAACCCGTTTCACGCTTATGCGCTTGTTCAATTTACATTACATATTCATCTATTTTCGATATAAAACGGTGGTTTATCAATACAAATATTCGGTTCCGTCAATAACAGGTAGTACGATAACACCTGACCAGATCTTAGAAATGTACTATTTTAAGTAGGCTGCAGTTTCATTCTTTGAAAATTGCTTTATACCAAACATTCACAGGAAATCTCAATTGTATATCACTTGTTTTTAGCCTATTATCAACCAGACTCAAAAACTGTGGTAAATGCAATCGGCAAATTCCGGGCAAATAAAGACTGTATTTTATACTATAACTGAAAATACGGTTTTTTGAGGAATAAAAGAAAGTAAGTACTTGTTATTTCGAATTATTTTCATTAGAGAAATCAGCCAATCTTACCGGAAAAGCTGCTCCAAAGAAGGAAGCACGTCTTCCGGCTGATAGTGAGCTCTAAAATCCTCAAGCCCAATTTGTAGTTTTAACCAACTTTGAAATTCCAGGTCATATTTTCCCAGTGCTACCCCCAGCCTGAAATCTTCATATTCATTGTTCCAGGCCCTGAGGAAGAGCTTCTTTAGCTCCGTAATGGCATCCATCATATCCTGGGTCCGGGTGTGGTATTTGAAAGAAACCTCCCGGTATACCCAAAGCATCGGCTCTTCCTTGTCTTCCGCCTGATCCAATTGTCTCCACAAATCCTGAATTTCAGCGGCATAGATGTATTTCAGGGTCAGGTAGTCCAACATCCGCGCACCCACGTAAAGGGCAAATATGGTCTCATGATCGATGTCATTACCCATTACTTTCATCAAATGAATCTGTGCTTTCTCCGCAGCGAGTCTGGCCTTACTCAATTCTTCTCGATGCTCATCTGCCAGCTCCAGGTTATGGGAAGTAAAGGGGTTATTAAAAAAAGCAAAATCGGTGCGACCAAATACGGCCCTGGTAATGGTAGAAGCTTCTTCAAGAAAACCCAGGGCTTTTGCCACAGGCTCCGACATCTCCGCTGGGTATAATATATTGGTGTATAGCTGGTAGAATTGCTCAGGAGGAACAGCTTGTTGCTGCCAGGCAGCTATGGCACCAAAGGCCATGTCCGGCCGGATCAGTCTCATCAGGGTCTGGGTATCGTCGGTCCAACCCGAGTGGATAAAGCCCAGTGCCTGGTAACGGGTACCCATTCTGATCAGCAAATTGATATTCTCAAATGATACCTCGAAATCAGGATACAACCACTCCCAGTTAATGCTGGCTGATTGCACCAGGATGGGGTTACCCTCCCGCTGAAATGACCCCATCAGGTGTTTATAATCCGCTTCCGGCTTAGGGCGGTAATGCCAGGTAATAGCCACTACGTTGTCCGAAACCTCTGGTATAATTGATGGGAATTTTTGCAGCATATCGGCATAGATCATGGGAACTTTTCCCTGCTGCTCCACCATGCTGGTAGTTTGATTGACCATCTTGATATACAGGTCTTCCGGAGGCAAATTGAGCTTGGCCGCTTCTTTTCCGATCAGCCAGGTTTCATCAAAACCAATATGAAAAAACGGCGTGGGGAACATTTCAGCTATCTGTTCTACCCAATCATTCACAATGGGAACCAGTCGTTCGTCATAAGGTTTGAATTCCCCTCCATGGGGAACCACCGCAAGGTCTGCATAGTGCTCCAACCGGAAAAGATCATGGATATGTCCATAAAGTTCCAGGTTGGGAATCACATCGATATGCCGCTGCCGGGCATAGGCAATAATCTCTGCTACCTGTTCCCTGCTGAACCTGGCATCGGCCATCAGCAAGGGATAACCTTCCAGTTCAATGCTGGCTTCCGAATAAAAATAGTACTGATTGGCTTTCCAGGAGGCCAGAAAATCCAGCTGTTTTTTGATCTCGTCCATCTTGGGAAACTGGGTATGGCTCATGTCCATCATAAATCCCCGGTAAACCATTTTAGGCCAATCCTCCACCGTACATGTCGGAAGCTGCACCCCACCGGAACCTGTTTGTAGTAATTGACCCAGTGTCTGGACCGCGTAGAAAAGGCCCGCAGAGGATTTGGAGGTTATCCTAACCTGATCTGCGCTGACCTCAATACTATAGGCTTCCCGGGAATCCGGCCCGGCCTTTTCACCGGGAAGCGGTAATGGCTGATCCGTTTCAGTCCGGTCAAACAGAATTGTTTGCGGTTTGGAAACGGCCTCAATGATTTGTATGGTAGCGCTGGATTTCTCTCCAACAATCCGGGACAACTGCTGCGCGGCAAACAGGTCTTCCCGACTGGGTTTCGAGGCAAACCCAATGGTTGCATTTTGCAGTGACAAGCTACCCGATCCTATATTTATTTTCTGAGGCTGGGGCAAGATCTCTATTTCCTGGGCACTGATCTGGCCGGCAACAGGTAATAATAAACAAACCAGAAAAACTATAAGCTTCAGCATATTGACTTATTCATTTAAGTGAATTACTTGATTTCCAACTTTGGAGGGAACCTCTATGGTAGTGGTTCCGGCTAATACCGTAACCGGCTGCCGATCTTTTCCAAAATCGGTTCTTCGCACCAGTATCCGATCTTTGTACATCAAACCGGAAATTACTACACCAGGCTCCTTGGGTAGTTCGAAGGTAATTGGAACGCCATGGTCCAGGAAGTCTCCGTACTGTTGCGCCTGTGCATACACCTCCTGAACTAAACTTACTTCCTGGGCGTATTCCGATTCCATGCACCACATGGCAAAAGTATCTGTACCCCGGAACAACATGTGCCACAGCAACTCCTGGTAGTTCTCTTTGCTAAATTGTACAATCTCGGGATCAGGTTCGTTGGGAAAATGAATGGTATTCCAATGGACCCAGGTAATTACCGGCACCTGGTGCGGTGTGCTCATGCCGGCATTACTGGCCACTTTGAGCATATTATAAAACCATCGATAGTCAGTTGGCTCAAAATCATACCAATGAAAAATCCGGCCCCAGGTATAGGCTACCGGCATAGCATACGTAAAACCGGTGGCCGGGAAATCCTGGTACCATTTTCTGTATTTTGCCCGTTGGTCTGTAACGTATGGATGGGGTTCCTGAAATTGCTCAAAGTAGTCATACCAATACCGGAATCCATCGTGGGGATAGACACCGTAATTTCCCACCAATGCGTTGGGAAATCGTTCCAGTACCGGCTGACTAAAAGCATAATGCTGAAGATACGAGCGCATATCCCGCATAGTTTTTTGGAACGTTTCAAAATCAAAATCTTTCTCTAAGTGCTTCCTGCAGCGGACACATTTTTTAGAACTGGCAAAGGCACTATTAACCTCCAGCGGACCGTCAACCTCCCAATCGGCAAAGATAAAATCTACCTCCAGCCCCTCTGAACGATACCGGTCCAAAAAATACTCCAGTTCTTCCCTTATCTGCTTTTTCCGAAAGTCAATAGCGAAGGGGCAACCCATATCCTGTTTTCTTCCGAAACTATCATCAAAAAATCGATTACCGTTGTCGTCAATATGAGCGGTAGCCTTGTCACCATTATAGAAGCTATACAAATGACTTATGGCATTTATGTTGACCCTGAGATTAAGCTTTTGCTGTGCGAGGGCCACGGTCAAGGCCTGGTTAAGACTACTCTCTCGATCATTTTTTTTCCAGGCTCCGAACAGGGCAATTCCCCGGTCATTGAGTTCCCGTACCAATACTTCCGCTTCTTCATCTTTCAGCGGTCCCGGATCGATGGCGGGCCACAAGTATAGCGGAAGCCGGTTCCCGCGAGCGTGCTCTAATGGCCGGGTGTGCTGCAGTACCAGGTCGAATTTTTCCGCCCAACCCGAGGGGCTATCCTGAGCACAGGCCTGTTTTGATAATACCAGGATGGTAGTCAGTATCAGGAAGCAGCTAAAGAAATTACTTCTGCTACGCCACAGCACCGGATGTCCTTCCCGGAAATTAATGAGTGCCATAGTTTATCCCCTGTCCGAACGGATACAATCCCGGTATAGTTACCATCAGCTTTCCTCCCACCTCAACCTCTCCAAAAAGGGCCCTGGCCGCGGCTATTTGTCCAGGCCGGTGTTTGGCATATCCGTAAAAACCCCAACTGGGTTCTGTGGCCACCAGGTAGGACGCTACCTCGGGATATTGCCTGATCATGTAAGGGCTTCCGAACGACACCGCTACTACCGGAACCGAAGCTGTTGACAGATTCTGTACGAATTCCAAAATGTTTTCATGCATCAACTCTGCTGACCCTCTGCGGGCATATACCCGGGCAAATATTCCGGCTACTATTACATCAGCTTGTGAAAGCTCCAGTTGAATGCCGGCCAGCACATCACCGGGGGTATCGGGATCTACCATAAACTCGTGACTGATGTTCGCCCGCTGTTTAATCTGCTCTATAAAAATTTCGCCGATATCGGGATGGTTCAAATCATCATTTATTGCTATCACGGCAATTTTTTGGTCTGTGTTGCTGTTTAGGGGAAGCAGGCCGCCCTGATTTTTTACCAGGACCAATGACTGGCGATAAGCCTTTTCAGCTGCCTGATTGTGCTGCTCACTGCCTACAATTTCCGTAACCTGATCGATATTGACGGTTTTAGATTCATTTAAACCCAGCCTGGCCTTCATCTCCAGCACTTTCCTGACCGATTGATCCAACCTGTCAACCGGCAACCTGCCGGTAGCTACTGCTTCCACCATATATGGAAACACTGTTTCGAATTTTGGTTCCGTCCACAGCAGCACTACATCATTCCCCGCCAGTATAGCCTGTAAAGCACTTTCTTCGAAGGAACCAAAATCCAGCAAGGCACTCATGTCAAAAGCATCAGTTATCATGATACCATTAAATCCCATTTCATTCCGAAACAGGTCTGTCAAAATAGGTTTTGAAAGAGTGGCCGGAAGATTGGGGGTATCATCCAGGGTTGGTATTGAAATATGAGCCGTCATCATGCCAAAAAGCCCTGGCATTACTTGTTGGTAGGGGTAGAATTCAATACTATCCAATCGCTCACGAGGGCCGTCGATAGTGGGCAACTTACTGTGTGAATCCACAGCAGCATCGCCAAGTCCCGGAAAATGCTTGGCCGCTCCGATTAACCCGTGCTCACTTAACCCCCTTAAAAACTCCTTACCAAACCTGGCAACTATTTCCGGCCGCTCGCCAAAAGCACGGGTACAGATGCCTGGGTTATCCGGGTTGATATTTACATCCAGTACCGGTGAATTAATTAAATGCACGCCCAGGGCCCTGGCTTCAGTGGCAATCACTGAAGCCATTTGATAAGCCATTTCCACAGAACCGGATTGGGCGATTCCCATAAGAGGAGGAAAAATGGTGCCTCCATCAAATTTACTTCCGGTCCCTTCTTCGAAGTCCGAATGAATCAACAAAGGTGTAGCAGCAGTGGACTGGAACTGATTGATCAACTCAGCCGTTTGCACCGGTTGCATTTTGCTGCTGGTTACATAAACATGACCTATGTGGTACTTGCCAACCCACTGGGCCACCTGGTCTGCAATCTGCTGGTTGGATTCACCGTCACCAGGGCCGACTGCAGGCGCCAGTATCTGACCGACTTTTTCTTCAACAGTCATCCCGCTCAGGGTATTTTCCACCCATTGCTGCTGTTGACCGGTAAGTGTCCATTTCAGCTCAGCCGGATGGTCTGCAGCCACCCGGTTGGCCTGATTGCTATCCTCCGGGGACTGGCAGGCGTAAAGCCCTACCAGGTAAAAGTATACTAGTAGAAGTCTTTTCATTATTGCGATTTAAGCTGGGCGAGCATTTCCAGGGCTCTTTCCACCAGTATTTCACCGGAACCCGGTGCCACTCTCGAACTTACCGGTTCGTAATTCCCTTCAACATATCCCTTACGATCTGCTATATAACCAATAGTGTTGTTGGAAAGCTCTACCACCATGGTGTTTTTGAATGGAGACCTTTGTTTGATGTAAATACCAAGTTCGGTAAATACTTCTCCGGGCAGGCTTACAATAGCAAGTTCATCCCCAAGAGCAATAACATGGACTTCAACTTCCAGTGGTTTGCCTTGATAACCAGCTACTTCCAATACCTTATAGGCGTTCACCAATTCCATAAAAGGTGCGGCATCTTCCTCTCCAAATGAGGCAGCGATCTTTTTATTCTGATCAAGATCTTCATTTGAAATATCCGCCAGCGGAAGAAAAATCTTTTGGTTCAATACCTGGATCCTATCAAAAGAGAGCGGATCCATCCGGGTGTAGGTCTTTATCACTTCCCCTGCCAAAACAGTCCCAATACGTTCAGCCTCCCCATGTCCTTTTTGAGGATTGGGATCTTTTACATTGAGGTGATTAATATTTCCCGAGCAACCCTGTCCAAACAACGTTACCATATCATTTCCTTTAAGTTTACCCAGGATGGTTGACAGGGTATAGGGCATATCGGCAGAAATTTCGAGCCCTCCGATTATGTCCAGGTGAAGTGCATAGTTGACAAAGGTAGTGATCGGTTTACCCTGACTGGAAGTCCCATACAATACGGAAACCTGGGGATCAATAGGCCCGGCAGGTCTGATAATTTCAGGATTCATCTTCCCGGCGTTCCACCCCACCGTGCCGTCGGTCATGTGAAACCGGCGGTTGAATGCAATTGATTCTTCATGGCCATTACCGAAAAACAAGTCG
>JAUIKU010000166.1 GCA_030430675.1 Bacteroidia bacterium
CCCGTCACCCTGGGAATATTTACCTTTTTTAAGTCGGGTATAAAATCTGCCAACAGATAGGGCTTCCAAACATTTTCGGGATCAGGCAATGTCTTGTCCCTCTTGATCGAGATGTCGATTCCAGCCAATGTCATACTGTCGACCTCCAATACCCCCTGCTCTCTTAGAACATCCCACTTTACATTATGCAGGTGCGACCGGTTGACCTGGGCAGCCATAACATCGGTCTCCACCGCAATTTGCTGAATATATTCCGGCAGGGGCACCAGAAAAACGGAATCCACCAACAAATCGGATTGATGGGACCTTATCCTGCCAATATGAATACTTGAGGACGCTGTTTTAAAAGACATGGCTTCCATATTCACCTTTATCTGGTCTCCAGTCGCTTCCAACGCCATTTTTCCAAATTCCAACCGCTGTTCATTCAATGAAATCGCTCCGGGAAACAGGGTAAAGTGACCGAACATTTCCAGGGGTGACGGTGTATTTTCTTTTTTTCTTGGCTGACCGCCACCTGCATCTGATGCTGTGATAAGGTTTATATCAGGCCCATAAACCGCAACCGCACTGGAATAGGGTCCGGAACCAGATAATACAGCATCTTTCAAATTTACACTGTCCACTGTGGAAATGTTCTGATGCTTCAAATCAGTATAGCTAATATTCCTCAGGGTAAGATAATCGAAGCCCAGGCTATCGGGTCGGGCGTGCAGGGGACCAAATTCAATAGACCCGGTTTGCACCCGGTAGTTTTCTTTATTTCTTATCTCAACCTGTCGCAAAAGTGAAGTAGTACCGGTATTTATAGAGGACCGGCTCAATTGATAAGTTACCGGCCCGGTTTCGTATTGTGCCGTAGTAATATCGGTCACCATCCCATGGTAGGACCAACCGTCTTCCGAGACAGAGGCCCCTTCAATTGACAAGTCTCTAAGTGCGGCTAAAACCCGGGAAGAGTCGTTTAGGGCAATGTCGGTGGTGAAACTGCCCACTCTGAGCGCTTCAATGATTGTCTGGTTTTTCTCACCGGACCTGGCCCCGGTCTCCTTGCCTTTGGAGGGCATGGAACCATTTAATGATAATTCTCCAATCTCCAGACGCTTGAAGTGATGGGGAATAAATTCGTGTGAGATGGGGACTTGCGAAATCGTGTGAAAGTCACTGGCTTCAATTTCCAGGCCTTGGTAGGCCCCTTGTAACTGTTTGAAAGTAGCCCGGGTGGGTTCCAGTGAAAGTCCCTGAATTGACATCGCCACCCCCCGGTAGTCCGAGATATTCAGGGAGGGAATTCGCAGGTATCTGAAATTGTACTTCAGTTGCCCCTCAATAGCAATATCATCTATCAAGCCGTTTAACTGAGTTACCGTACTTCGTCCTGCCCCGGTCTCTATTTCCGCATCAATATTCTGCAGGTGTACCCTGCTTAAATGCACCGTGGGTGTGGCACCTCGATCACCCGGTGCGGACCTGGGCTTGTCCAGCACGTCTTTCCCCAGACTTAACTGCGCATCCCTTAAAAAAACTGAATCTGCCTTCAGGTCATTCTCATAGAGAAAGTGAAAGACACTAAAATTATACAGGTCAAATTCCGGACTGGACAGCAATGGTTTCCCGGTTGACTTATTAAACACCTGCAAAGAATCTATGGTGACGTTATAATCCTGATCGTAAACCATGTTCTTGAAACTCAGTGCCAGGTCGTGATTAATATCCAGGGTGGTCTGATGAATATCCAGGTTCAGCTTGTCAATCATCAGTGTGGAGCTGTCCTCATTTACCTGGAATCCATTGGTGATCAGGTTGAGTTTGGGCAGGTGCAATGATATGGTATCACTTTCCCGGTAAATAGTAGCTTCAATCCGGGCATTAAGTATCTCACCGTCCCTGATCCCCAAGGTTCCGAAGTGCTTCTTCAGTATATCCGACAAAGGATGGGTGCTGTTATCGGGATTGTTACCCAAAGAATGTATGTGTGCCACTACCCGGGGTTCGACGATCAATAGTCTTTGCAGGTGGTACCGGGCTTCCGAAAGCAGTTGCTGAAAATCAATCTCTACCAATTTCAGAGAGGAACCGGTGATATTCAAGACATCTTTATTTGTACTGTCTTTTTGAACAAATTGATAGTCCAGGATATCCAGCTCTCTCCGGTGATAATCCCACAGCACGGAACCAAAGGTGAAGTGGGCGTGCTGAAGTTCCAGCGATTGATTACCCAGGGCCAGATGAAACCTGGATTCATCTGCCAGGTGTCGCATGTTCCAATCGGAAACCAACAGATCCAGCAATCTAACCTGGAAAGTAGTGTGGGACTTCTCCAGTTTTAAAGCGGCCCTGTCAATTTCAAACAGGGTAATATCAAAATGATCCAGGATGGCTTCAATCACCGGGTAGAAACGGGCTATATGATGTGGAATGTTTACCGGATCCGGGTCCGATGATACGTCATCTTCCGGCTCTTCCTGAAGTCCGACGGTGGCTACCGGTTCATTGATAGTGAGTTTGTCAATTTTAAACTGATTACTGGTAAATACCGTGGTAACAGGCCCCAGATCAATCAACAGACCCGGAACCAGTACCTGCAGGATACCGGTGGAATCTGAGGGGTCAGTCTTCTTCACCAACAGGTTTTCAATGGTCATTGATAAGTTGAAATAATCTATATCGGCATCACCAACTTCCAATGAATATTTTCCTCCTGTCCCTGTCTCCACCAGACTGGTAATGGCATTACTAAACCCCCGCACGTAGAAATACCTGAGGAAACCTAATCCTGCCAGCAACAGCAGCAGGAAAACAGAGATTGCCAGTATTATTGCCGGTTTTTTAGCCATTGTTTAATGTTGGGCTTCATTTTCTTTGAATTTTGGACCTACCGTCAATCCTTAAAAAGTTGGTAAAAGTCACGGGGTATTATTAAAAAAATTTCATTGTATTTAGGTATTAGTTGTGGTACTTTTGTTTCCCTAATGCAAACAACCTAATATAAATAAGTTATGACCAAGTTAAAAGTAGCCATAAACGGTTTCGGACGTATCGGCCGGTTGACCTTCAAATCACTTTTGGAAAAAGACAATATTGATATAGTTGCCATAAACGATCTTACTGATAACCTGACCTTAGCACATCTATTAAAGTACGATTCAGTTCACGGTAAATTCAATGGTACAGTAACAGCTGATGATGAGGGGTTTACTGTAAATGGAGATAAAATCAAGGTACTGGCTGAGAGGGATCCTGCTAACCTGCCCTGGGGCGAACTGGGAGTAGATGTAGTACTGGAATCCACCGGAATCTTCAGAGATGCCCAGGGTGCCGGTAAGCACCTGACCGCTGGAGCTAAAAAAGTGGTTATTTCAGCACCGGCCAAAGGGGATATCAAAACAGTGGTACTGGGTGTGAATGATGAGGTGCTATCACCTGACGACACCATCCTATCCAATGCCTCCTGTACCACCAACTGCCTGGCCCCTATGGCAAAGATACTGGACGATAACTTTGGCATAGTGAAAGGATTTATTACCACAACCCATGCTTATACTGCGGATCAGCGGCTGCAGGATGCTCCTCATAGTGATCTGAGAAGGGCCAGGGCTGCTGCCGTCTCTATTGTCCCCACCTCTACCGGAGCGGCTAAGGCGGTTGGACTGGTATTGCCTCATTTACAAGGTAAACTGGACGGAATTGCCATGCGAGTTCCCATTCCCGATGGCTCGGTTACCGACCTGGTAGCGGTACTGGAACAGGATGTGACCGCAGATCAGGTTAATGATGCGGTGAAAGCAGCAGCGGCTGGACCATTAAAAGGCATACTGGAATATACCGAAGACCCGATTGTGTCAATCGATATCGTGGGTAATCCTCACAGCTGCATATTTGATTCACAACTCACCTCCGCCATGGGCAACCTGGTGAAAGTGGTAGGCTGGTATGACAATGAAGCGGGATACTCAAACCGGGCAGCTGATCTGATCACCAGGATTGGATAGGCAAGACCACCATACCCCAGGTGGTGCACTTTTATTATGTTGTTTTTCAAGGCCATTGGGCTAACGTCAGTCCGATCCTGATAAAGAGTGTCCCGGTAGCAAAGAGTTTTGTTTCCTCAGGCCTTTTGCCATAACGATAAATAATACCAGCGAACCCAGAAATGCCAATGAAAACGCCAGAAATATTGGATGGGTAAGGTAAGTCAGTATTACTGAAAAAGCGAGCGCAATAAACAACTGTTTGCGATAAGTTTGCGAACTTTCCACTGACGCAACGTAGTAAAAACTGGTAGCGAAAGGCAGTATCATGGCAATGTAATGATTGATCCACGAGATTGGTGAAATATACAGAGTGGCAACGTATACCAGGGAAAATTCAAACATAAGCCAGTGGTTATTTCTTTCCGCAAGTGGGCTTCTGCAAATGACTATCAGAATCACCAACAGAATCAATTTAATTACCTTGGCCAATAAGTCTGCTGTATCATATGGTATGTTAACCAGGTTGACGTAAAAATTTTCGAATCCGCCATTGGCCTGGGTGTGGGTAAAAAACCTGAAGAATGCAGCTTCCAGGGACTGATTGGTATGTTTAAAACCGGCTAAACCATCAACCACAGTACCTTCAGCCATGTAACTTTTAGTCAACGCAATCCAGGAATTCATGGTCTGCATATAGTATTCCGGACCCATAACAATTGGCAGCAGTATTCCCCAACATGCCAACGTTCCCACTCCAGCCCAAAAAACCGTCTTGAAACTTTTCTTGTAAGCAAAATACAAAATGAATAACCCCGGTGTGAGCTTTATTGAGGTCGCCAGACCCAGCAGAAGTCCCGCCCGGCTATCCTGTTTATGAATGAAACCATCAAGCCCCATCATTACCAGGGAGAAAACAAATATATTAACCTGAGAAGTAGCCAGATTGCTCATTACTACTACCAGGGTCAACAACACCGGCACCAACATCCAGGTAGCAGGTGGGGCAGTTCCCTTACCTTTAAATAGTCTCCAACCTATGCGGGCAATGGATCTGGTGGCCAGGTAAAGCATACTCAGGTTTATCAGGAACCACAACCCGGCCCCAAGCAAATATGGAAGTGGTACAAATGGTGCGAATAAAACTGCAAAGAAAGGAGGGTACTTGGCGATGGTGGTTCTTTCAAAAGAATACTCCTGGTAGATATTAAGCTTATCAAAAAGTAGGTCCTTGCTGAAGTAATAAAAATCGTCAAATTGGGAACCATGGCCACGGGAGGCCCGGTAGATGGTGCTAATCCCCATTATAAAAACCAGTAGAGAACCGAGAATGATAGCGTACCTCCTGAATGGAGGGTGAAGAATCCTTGACCAAAAAACAGCAATATTACTCTCAGTATTAATTACCCACGAATTGAGTGATGCCTTCAATTGATTCTACCTGTTGATACCATCGGAAGGTCCGGGACGCCCAACTCATTCTTCATACGTGCAAATTCTGTTGGATTCTCCTGTACATATACGTTTCCTCTTGGCCCCCAAAATCTTACACTATAATCACGAATGTCTATAATATAAAATGTGGTATCCACTACGCTATCATTCGTGCTGGAATTCCTAAACGCAATAATAAAATCTCCATTCCAACCTAACGCAAATACTGGCGCCTCCACGATCTTTAATCCACCGTACTCCGTATGATCAATATTTACGAATAATGCCTGATTTAAGGAATCTCCCTGATAAGCTAAATTGAAGTCCTTGATTATATTTTCAACTGATCTATCATGGTTGAATGAACAGCCGGTAAACCACAGAACCACTACCAGAAAATAAAATGTACCCTTTTGTAATAAGTTCATGCATAAAATTAACTAAACCGGTTTTTTTTGAAGTATGTGGTGAGTTGATCAATGTCAATCTTCATCCTGATTTTACTGACTATATAATTCCAGTTGTGGCACAATCATTCTGTTCTCCAGGAGCCGTGTGTTGTACTGTTGAATCCGCGCCTTTAACTGTAATTCCAACATTTCCCTGATTTCGGGCTCCTGATTCATTACATTGTGGCTCAACAGCGGGTCACTCCTGTAGTTGTAAACACCATAAGTGCGTCGGCCGTCAAATTGTAATGCATATTCCTGCCCGATAATCTGATAACTGCCACTTACATAGTTTATGGCAAACTGCTCCTCCGTATTGTTAAACAAATCATTGCCAAAAGCAACGTACGGCTGATCATAATTGAGGTAGCTGAGAATAGTGGGCATAATGTCTATTTGTTGTGCAACCCGGTGACTCAATCCTGTGAGGTTACTTCCCGGTTTAAAAAAAACAATGGGAACAGCAAATAGTCCCACAGTGGTTTTGAACCGTGGAGCGTAATGGCCCGAACTATGATCTGCAGTGATTACGAACAGTGTATTCTCATACCAATCCATAGATGAAACCAGATTAAAAAATCTTCTTAACGCATAGTCTGTGTATGGAATTACCCGTTCATATGGATCATCACTTTCAAATCTTTTTTTGTGCTTATCCGGTACCTTAAAAGGGTGGTGCGAGGTTACCGACATCAGCACATTGCAAAATGGTTCTTCTACTTCCCGCATCCAATCGGCGGTGAAAGTAAAGAACTCTTCGTCCCAAATACCCCAAACCCCATCAAAATCCTGGTTATTTCCATATTCGTTTTTTCCCACATAGTGGTCAAATCCTGCCAGATTGACAAAGGCATCATAACCCATCGATCCATTAGGCCCTCCATAAAAATAGCTGGCGTTATATCCTTTATCTTTTAGCAAACTGGCAATACTATTAATATTATTGGTGGAGCCGTGGGATAGGACGAATGGATGGACCAGTGCTGGAATACTACTTACCACTGCCGGTAACCCGTCAATTGATTTCATGCCATTGGCGTAGGCATTGTCGAACGCCAAACCCCGGGATACCAGTGAATCCAGGAAGGGTGTATAGGTTTGCTTTTCGTCAGGATTCAAAGAACCAACATATTCCCTGCTGAAGCTCTCCAAAATAATGATCATTACATTTTCTTTCCTGAATTGATCAGTATTCACTCCTGGATGATTTGGGCTGTATACTGAACTCAATCTGGAGTCACTTTCAAAGAATTCGAACCTTTCCGGAGCCTTCTTATCAATAGTCCTTATTAAACAAAAAGGAGTGTTGAGCACGGCTGCCATTTCAATAGGTTTATTTACGTACTTACCGGCATTGTTCATATTTATGGGCCTGGTGGCTTTGGTAAACCCGCCCCGGATACCTACCACCGTCAAATAGGCAGCTAACAACATCACCACCGAACTGGTTATATAGTACATGGGACGTTTATATATCCTGGTACTGTGACTGTCCACCATTCTGTACAGCCATACCATCAAGAACAATAAGCACACCCAAAACACAGTCACATACCAGTAATCCAATATGAACCTTAAAAAAAGTCCCCCCATTTGTGATTCACCGGCAAAGGCTTCAAATACTGAGGCTGTAGTTCTTTTTAGGGTGAACTGAAAATAGATTATGTCCGCACAATTTATGGCTAGAGCCAACCCATTGGTCACAAAGAACAGATACCTCAAAATTTTCTGATAACTTTGGTTATGACGTATTTTTAAGGGAATTACGTTAAGAAATATGAACAGTGAATTTATGTAGAGAACTGCGGTTAAATCGAATGTTAACCCTCCTCGAAGTATGGATAAAAAACCGGCAGTGTCTACATCGGGATAGTACTGATAATTGACCAGGAAAAATCCCAATCTGGTTAAGGTGAACAACAACATGGCCAGTAGAAAATGAAGTAGCAAATTGAGATAGATGTGGTAATCAAATTGAAACTTGACAGACAAGTGACTGGCGATTTCTGAAAGACTTAAATTTCTCATAGGTGTTAAACCGAACTTGGTATAAACTGGTAATCCCAGATTTTAAGCCTAAACGCATTAATAAGGCAGAAGGTAGGTTATGAAGGGATTTTATACTATCTGGAAGCAGTTCGAGGATTATCTGAAACTAAATCAAAACCCCAGAAAACTTTCGTTGACTGTTTCATTGGGAATGGTACTGGGGGTTTTTCCAGTTCCCGGCACTACCACACTACTCTGCATTTTAGTGGCTATTCCATTAAAGCTGAACATGGTAATTATTCAACTGGCCAATTACCTGGTATATCCACTTCAGTTGGTGCTTTTGGTACCATTTATCAAATTTGGGGGCCAAATTTTCGGAGCTCCTGCAATCCCCAATTTAGAATACATTACGAGTCAGGGAATAAGCGCCCTAAAACCAATCTGGATAAATTGTGTTTGCGGGGTGGCGTTGTGGTTTGTATTGGGCATAGCTCTATTCATCACACTTTATTTCATATTACTTAAAATGTTCAAAAGGGTGATCAGCGATTGTTGAAATCCCAGAAAACTTTTTGCATATAGGCCCTGCCTTGTTCTTTACCAATTGGATCGACCTTGCCGGTCTGTGTAATATATCGACCCGCATCATGATCGTAAGTCAGTTCATAATCAGCACCAACAAATCCGAAACCGTTAGTATAGCAGTAAAACGCAAATGGTTTGGTTTGCTTTGACAGGAGGTCCTTGCTGAATTCGAAATTATTGGAATTTAGGTCCAATTGATTTAGTAATGTGGTGGCGATATCGGTTTGAGATCCCAATGTGTTGATAACGGTGTCCCTTACAGCCAATGCACCGCCCAGCCAAAGCATGGGTATACTATACTTACTTTTGGCATAGGCGGGATCCTTGTTGGGCAGGCGGCTCCCGTGATCGGCTACCAGGATGATCAAGGTATTTTCCCACCAGTCCTGGGATTTAGCGGCAGCTATAAATTCTCCAATACATTTATCCGTGTAGTACGCAGAATTAAAAAATCGCTGGGTCTCATTCCCGCTGAATACCGGATCCATCGGTACATCAAATGGTTCGTGACTGCTCAAGGTCATTGAGCAAAGAAAAAACGGGCTGGGTTTACCATTTAAATGATCAAGGATCCTGTTCAGCACAATATGATCATGAACTCCCCATTTGGAATTCCGATCCCGAATCTCAAAGTCGGCTTGACTTTGCAACCCGTCGAAATTTGCGTTGACCAGATAGGACCTGAAATTGGCATAGTCAATATCATATCCGAAAATAAAACTGGTATGGTACCCTGCGGATTTTAATTCCTCACTGATAAAAGGTAGATTTTCGGTCTTTTGAGGATACTTCATAATGGAAGTTCGCGGTTGCGCCGGATAGCCGCTTAGAATGGAAACCATACCATCTTCTGTTCGGTCACCACTTGAATACAAGTTAGTAAAAAGCACCCCTTCTTTTGACAGGGCATCCAGATTTGGGCTTACCCCTTCAGCCCCTCCCAGCACTCCGACAATCTTGGATGTATAACTCTCCAATGCCAGCAGAATAATGTTTGGCCTTTTGTTAGTCAAAATTCTCTGGCCAGCTTTCCTCCCGGAATACAATGTAACAAAATGTTTTTGGGTGGCGGGTTTATCAAAGAAATTATCGGGATAGTTCGATCTCCCAGATTTAAAAAGATAGTATTGAAAGTTCCATACTACGTTCACCGCAGCATGGTTGGCAAAAACATTGGAATCGTGAAAATACACAAAACCGGTGTTCATATTTGATCGCCCCAACGACCCCCTGATGGGAAAGATCAGGATCAGGGTCAATACAAAAAAATAAACAGACCTTTGTATATCTACCTGGTTAGGTACCTGGTATCTCGACAGCACAGATTTTATCAGAAGCCAATAACTGCCTGCGAAAAAAAGCAACCAGAAAATTATCAGTAGCACAGTCATCCAGGGATCGGAAGACCCCATTACCTCTTTGGGGTTTCTAAGGTATAATAATGGTGTATCGTCCATTCGGAACCCCCAGTGACGATACAATTCGAGGTCGGCAATGACCAATAACGAAAAAATGAACAGTAAAGTGGCAGTGTAGTACTTCAGAAAATTGGACAGAAAGATGTTGAATGATTTTGCAGAGAAAACCATTAGCAAACTTGGCAACATCAATACATAACCGGTGGCCGAAAGGTCCATTTTAATCCCATGAAGCATGATTAAGAACCAGTCGTAAAAAGGCAAACTCTTAGTTAGGCGGTAGTGATAACATAAAAACAATACCCTGGAGACCTGGAAAAAACACAACCAGAAAATTGCATAGGAAACCAGAAGTTTAAAACGACTAATCATAAATTGGTAGTAGTACGAAAATTTGGATTTAATCTGGGGCAAATCAGGTTCCGTGCTCTTTGTAAATGACTATGATCATCAACTTCACACCATATGAAATCCTCAATCTTGTGCACATAAAATTTACTAGTGCCAGCAACAGCCACCATGGTGTACTCGTAATCCATTTTGGGGACCCTGTAAAACCTGTCCGCTGAATAGCTATTCATGGCGTTCAGCGCAGAAAGCGAAATTTTGGAAATACCGGTAAGTTCGCCGATAACAGATTTCAGGCTGTTTCTTTGTTTGGACATCCCGACAAGATACCCCCTTGTGTTGGCCTCGATAAACACCTCATCGCCGGCCCCGGAAAAACCACTGGCCAGCACCACATTGGGATGCGGTTGGTTTATCAGCACATCCAGTCCTGACGCATCGTAAAGAATATCGGATTCCAGCAATAAAAAATCTGTCTTTATCAACTCCCTGGCATTATACAGGGTATACATACTTCCGGTGTCCGCATATTCCGGATTATACTTGCAAACTACCGGGTAATTCCGGGCCAGCCCCTCAAACTCTTTTGATTTGTGCCCTGTCCCGATTATGATCTTTTGCACCCCGGCGTTCAGTAAGTTATTGATGGAGCGTTCAATTAGTGGTATTCCGTCAAT
>JAUIKU010000167.1 GCA_030430675.1 Bacteroidia bacterium
CGGCCAACAGCTTCTTCCGGGCCGGGTGCAGTTACTACTGATGCTGGTGATGCTGCGGAGACAGGTGTTGACTGCTCCTCCTGGGCCCGGGCAGTCAGACCATTAGTGCCGGAGGTTTTTTTTTTACCCTGTTCTCTAGCCAGTTGCACTGCCGAAGGCAGGTGCGCCAGTTTCATCAGGGCTATTTCTATATGCAACCTTGGGTTTTTACTATTGCGGTAATCCAGGTCGCATTGGTTGCATATGTTGAGTGCGGTTAATAAAAATGATTTGCTAGTTTGCTGGCACTGCTGTAAATAACGTTGTTTTACATTGTCAGAAACTTCCATTAGCCGTACGGTATCAGGGTCTTTGCAAACCAGCAGATTTCGCAGGTGTTCACTCAAGCCATTGATAAAGTTATGACTGTCAAATCCCTGGCTGATGATTTCTTCCAGGGTTAATAAGGTATCGGAAGTATTTTCCTGCAGTATAAATTCGGTAATCCTGAAATAGTAGTCATAGTCCAGCACATGTAGATTGTGCTGGGTGGCTTCCAGGGTTACCTTATTGTCGTTGGAGAAGGTGACGATCATGTCGAAGAACGACAGCGCATCCCTCAAAGCGCCGTCGGCTTTCTGTGCTATCAGGTGCAACGCCTCTTCTTCAACATCGATATTTTCCTTTTCGGCTACAAATTTCAGATGGGCCACCATATCCTCAATAGCAATCCGGTTAAAGTCGTAAATCTGACACCGGGACAAAATGGTGGGAATCACCTTTTGTTTTTCGGTAGTGGCCAGGATAAACACCGCATAGGGTGGCGGTTCCTCGAGGGTTTTTAGAAATGCATTGAACGCCTGGTTGGAAAGCATGTGCACCTCATCAATAATGTAAACCTTGTACTTCCCGTATTGGGGAGGATACCTCACTTGATCGATAAGGTTACGGATATCGTCTACGGAGTTATTGGAGGCAGCATCCAGTTCATAAATATTCATGGACTGGGAGAGTTGCTGTTCGTCGCTGAACTCATTGATGGTATGCGCCAGGATGCGGGCACAGGTGGTCTTGCCTACCCCTCTGGGACCACAAAACAGCAAGGCCTGGGCCAGTTGGTTTTTCTCAATGGCATTCTGCAGGGTCTTGGTGATATGATCCTGCCCCACTACACTTTCAAAAGAAGCTGGCCGGTACTTTCTGGCGGATACCACGAAATGTTCCATGCCCACTAAATTAGCAATTAAAAATTAAGGATTAAGGATTAGGGAATAAGGAATAAGATTTAAGAATTAAGAATTAAGAATACCCATGCTCTAAGCCCACAGCTCTTATCGCAAAGCCCCCTGCCCCAGCGCACAGCACCAAGTTCACAGCCCGCAGCTCCAATCCCACCACCCGGAGCTCACTGTATAAAAGCCCCAGAGGGGTCACCGGCTAGTGCCGGTGATAACCCCGTCGGGACGAGTTATAGCTGTGGAACATGAAGATCACGGAAAACAGGCTGATCCAGAATAGTCCCCCCATGACCACGCCATTGCTGAGCAAATACCTGGCGCTGGTGCCAGCCATTATTTCAGTATAAGTCAGTACGGTGAAATACGATGCGATGAATATGAATATTATCGTGGAAACAGTGACGATGATTCTATCTGATAACTTTTTCATGACTTTGTCTTTTTGTTTTTGGTTGAATACTGATTTGAACGGCAACTGGCAGATCAAGGCTGAAAAAAATAGCCTCTATGAGTCTCAATAAATAAAGTGAGACCTTTTAAGTTTGCAGCAAACAGTTATCCACCGGGAATATGGTAACCATACTGGCCATTGGGGCCATTCAGTCATTGTTTTTCTCTATGATCTTACTGACCAAAGAGGAATATGCCTTGTCGGACAAGATCCTGCGTTGGTGGCTGTTTGTTTTGTTTGTACACATTGGCGCAAATTTGCTGGAACTGCTGGGTTATTACCAAAAGTATCCCCACCTGATCGGTTCCTCTTCCTCGCTGGTATTTCTATATGGCCCTTTTTTGTATTTCTATGCCAAGGCTTACGTATCGGATGCCTTCAAATTCCGCAAAGTGGATTTATGGCACCTGCTTCCTTTTGTGCTGTACAACCTGGCAATGCTGCCTTTTTACAGTCAAACTGCTGCCTATAAGTTGCACTATGACCAGGAGGTGCTGGCCGGTGGTGCACCCTGGGCGGCCATGGTGGCACTGGTGGCCAAAACCCTGGCCATACCGGTATACCTGGTATGGACCTTGATCCTGTTGCGAAACCATCGCCGTAATATCGCCCGCTACTTTTCTGATATTGAAAAGATCGACCTGCGCTGGCTGCAGTATCTGGTTTGGAGTATGGTGGGGGTTTGGGGCTTTGCTTTGTTGTCAGCGGTGATAAAGTTCCGGACTCATTTTCAGGACACCTTTCACAGTGAGCAATATATCTTCTCCGCCGCTACCCTATGGGTTTTCGGTCTTGGTTACTATGGACTGAAGCAAACCCCGGTGTTTAATAATGCAGTGATCAGGGACCAGCCCAGGGAGGTCGCTGAAACTCCCAGGAACAACAAGCTGAGCCCGGAAGAGACGGCACAATACCGACAACGGCTGATGACGCATATGGAAAAGGAGCAGCCCTACCTGCAGAGCAGGCTGACGCTGCACCAACTGGCGGGGGAGCTGGATCTGCCGGCCCAGGCACTGTCTGAGCTTTTGAACGATACCCTGGAGCAGAACTTTTTTCAGTTCGTTAACCATTACCGGGTAGAAGAAGTGAAGCAGCGTTTGCAAGATCCCAAATACCGCAATCTGACTATCCTGGGCATTGCCCTGGAGTGCGGATTCAATTCCAAAGCCGCCTTTAACCGCATCTTTAAAGAATATACCGGGCTTACTCCCTCTGCCTATATGAAAGGACAGGCGGAATCGTGAACAGTAAGCTGGCGGCGCTGGTACTGGTGGGCCTGGTCAGCCTAAGCGCAAATATTAGGGTGGACCGGGTAGTGGATGGCGATACCTTCCGGCTGGAAAACGGGCAGCGGGTACGCCTGATCGGAATTAATGCCCCGGAACTGGACACTCCCTTCGGAGATGCATCCAAGCGTTACCTGCAGCAACTTATTGAAGGAAAGACCGTAGAACTGCAGGAAGATGGCATCTCGAACCGTGAAGATCAGTACGGGCGACTGTTGCGCTATGTGATCCTGGACGGGGAAGACATCAATGAAAAAATGGTGCGGGATGGTTATGCCTATGCCTTCTTGCGGTACGATTTTGACAAACGCCGCGAATATAAAGAGAGCGAGACGACCGCTAAACAACAGGGGTTGGGCCTGTGGGGAGAAGATGTGGCAGTGACAGGAGAGGGTACGGATGACAACGAATGGAATTTAGGTTTGGTGTTGGGGATATTGGTGCTGCTGATACTGGCGATTGTGGTATATGCCCTGGAGCGGAAGTTTTAGGGTAATCCTCAGAATTCGAATTTATTTTTAATTTCTATAAGAACTCAGCAATTTCACCGGTACAATGACCCTGACACCTAGTGATCAAGAACTGTTGGCAGCCCTGGCAAGGGGTGACAAGAAAGTTTTTGAAAACCTGTTTCATCAATATTATACCGCTCTCTGCAGATTTTCTCTAAATCATGTCAGGTCCGAGGAAGTGGCGGAGGAGACTGTCCAGGAAGTTTTTCTCTACATTTGGGACAAAAGAGAGACACTCAATGTCACTACTTCATTAAAGGCCTACCTGTATGCCGCAGTACGAAATCGATCGATCAATCGTATGAAATCTGAACAAACCAAAATGATGGTTCAGAATGCTTATGCATCAGATCAGGCTGAGAGCCATTTACAGGTAGAAAACGAACTGGACTTACCGGTGCTGCAGGAAATAGTGGCCCAGGGGATCGAACATTTGCCTGGCCGCTGCCGGGCCATTTATAATCTCAGTAGGAATGCTGGTATGACCTATGCGGAAATCGCTGAGGAACTGGAGCTATCGGTGAAAACCGTAGAGGCCCAAATGGGAATTGCCTTAAAAAAGCTTAAAGCCCACTTGAGCCATCATTGGGATAAGATCGTTACCATAATTGTAGGGATATGCCAATTTTATTGATCCGGAAAAATTATTTTGAGGGGTTTTTAGGGGTCTTTTTATGTGTACCTGACATATATATAGAGACTGTGACTAAATGAAGGATTTGGATAACTTAATTGCCAAGTATTTGGCTGACGAATGCTCGGCGGAGGAGAAGACCGTGCTAAACCATTGGATCGATGAAAGTAGCAGGAATGCGGAATACTTCAGGAAGATGCAAAAGGTTTGGCAAGGATCCGGTCTGGAGACCGATCAATTCAGTCCCGATGTCGATTCCGCCTGGAAAAACCTTTTGGCTAAGATCGATGAAAAGGAAGGCATTGGCAGGGATCTCAATCCAGGCCCCAGTCTGTGGCAGCAGATTGTCAGGGTGGCGGCTGTAATTGTTCTTGGGGTGGGGCTGGGGTTTGCTGTCTACCAACTGTATTTCATCGATTCTACTGCTAAAAACCTGGTATATAAAACAGGCCAGGGGCAGCCACCTTCAGAACTTGCATTGCCCGATGGCAGTGTGGTATGGCTCAGCGCCAACAGCAGTGTCCGTTATCCCGAGAAATTTACCGGCGAAAACAGGGAGGTGTTCCTTGAAGGCATGGGCTTCTTTGAGATAACCCCTGATGCCGCAAAACCCTTTATTATTCGATCTTCATCGGCTACCACCAAAGTGCTGGGTACGTCTTTCAACCTGCGTGCCTACCCGGATGATGATCAGGTGACCGTTACCGTGGTGTCAGGGGTAGTCAGTCTTTCCCTACCCGGTGATCCCAGTAACGAGATCATACTCAATAAGGACGAAAAGGGTGTTTACTCTGAAAAGGACAATCTTCTCAGCAAGGGGCCCAATGATGACCTCAATTTCATGTCCTGGCGCACGGGCAGGTTAACTTTTGAAAATGCCACCCTGGATGAGGCATTGACACAACTAAGTGAACACTACCAAACGGATATTGTTCTGGCAAATGATAACCCCGGCAAATGCCGCATTACCGCTACTTTCGACAACCAATCGATGGAGGATGTACTGGAAGTACTGGTGGAAATTTTTAACGGGTCCCATCAAACCCGTGGGGATACCCGGGTACTAACCGTGGAAAGTTGCCAGTAACTCCGAGGCCCTAGCAGATGCAAAAACTTTTAACACTGACGCTGCTTTGTTTTACGGGGATGCACATCCTTACGGCGCAAAGCAGCCCGCTGGATAAAAGCATCACCATGGAACCGGGAACCTATACCATTGAACAGGTACTAAAAGATATCAGTGCCGCCAGTGATTTCAGCTTTTCTTACAGCCCCGATCAGGTACCCCTAGATCAGCGGGTAAGGATTGCGGATACCGAGCAAACTGTGGCACAGGTGTTAACCAGCATATTCAAGGACACCAACATTGACTACCGGGCGAGGGGAAATGTGGTTATTCTAAAAAAAAAGCCCGGACCAAAAGCGAATAGAATAACCTTAAGCGGGAAGGTTACCGATCAAAATTCAGGAGAGCCCTTGATCGGTGCCTACGTCAAGGTAGCCGATCGACCCTATGGAGCGGTGACCAATCCCTATGGATTTTATTCGCTAACCATACCCGCGGGTGATTATGGTTTGTGGTATTCCTACCTGGGGTACCAGTCTGCCACCTACCGGTTGTCGCTGAAAAAAGATACCAGGCTTAACGTGGAGCTGGCCGACTCCCTGATGACATTGGAGGATGTAACGGTAACGTCAGACCCTCAAAAAAATATCCTCAATCCGCAGCTGGGGGTGAATAACCTGGAAAGTCAAACCTTCAGTAACATCGCTTATTTGTTTGGCGAAGTGGATATCATTAGCGGGATCAGGCTTTTGCCCGGGGTGAGCACGGTTGGAGAAGGCGCTTCCGGATTCAATGTGAGAGGGGGAGGAATTGACCAGAATTTAATCCTGCTGGACGAGGCGCCGGTGTACAACTCTGCCCACTATTTCGGTCTGTTCTCCATCTTTAACCCCGACGTGGTAAAAGATGTAAAGCTCTACAAAAGCAGCCTTCCGGCCAACTACGGGGGAGCGGTGGCATCGGTATTCGATGTGCGGCAAAAGGAAGGCAATAATAAAAAATTCCGGTTAAAGGGTGGCGTGGGAATTCCTGCAGTCAGACTAACCGCCGAGGGGCCCCTGATTAAGGACCGAAGTTCTTTCCTGGTGGGATTCAGGTCAACCTTTGTGGACTTATCTTCTTTTACTTTTAATGACGGTACCCTGGAAAACAGTGAAGCGGGTTTTGAAGATTTCAACGCAAAGGTCAACTATTCCCTAAATGAGAAGAACACGTTATACCTGTCGGCCTACCTGGGAAGGGATGAAATTGCCATGGATGACGGAGAAAATTTGCAGTGGGGCAATTCCTCCGCCACCCTGAGGTGGAACCGGATACTGAACCAACGGTTGTTTGCCAATTTTACCGGTGTGTTTAGCCGGTACGACTTCCGGGTAAAGCAATTGGCCGGAGGTAGTCCCCTGGAGATTGCAGCTAAAATATCCGATTACCATCTAAAAGCGGATTATTACTACTATTTAAGTCCCAGGCACCAGCTGGATTTTGGCGGCAGTATTGTCTGGCATGATTTTGAACCGGGCCGGTATACCTGGAACAATCGCACCACCGAACTGGATCAGGAACAGGCGCTGGAAGCCAGTTTATACGTAAGTGATGAATTTACGCTTAACCCGAAAACGACCTTGCAATTGGGCCTCAGGTACAGCGCTTTTTTCAATGTGGGACCCGGTGAGGTATTCCTTTATCAATCGCAATTACCTATTACCACCAATACCATCATCGACACGGTGCAATACCATAACCTGGAATTGATCAAACAATATCATAACCTGGAGCCCAGGATCTCATTGGTGCATACCCTAAATGCAACCAGCTCTTTGAAATTTACCTACAACCGGTCTGCCCAGTATACCCACCTGATGTCCAATACCACTACCTCCATGCTAACTGACCTGTGGAAATTGAGTGATAGTTATCTCAAACCACAGATTGGTAACCAAATTGCCTTAGGCTACTTCAGGAATTTTGATCAAAATAAAATTGAGTCCTCCGTTGAGTTGTTCTATCGCCGGGTAAACAATGTGGTGGACTTCAAAGACGGAGCTGACCTGGCCTTGAATCCGGCGATCGAAACCGAGCTGCTGCAAGGTGAAGGCAGAGCCTATGGGATGGAGCTCTTTGTCAGGAAAAAGGCCGGAAGATTGACCGGATGGGTGGGCTATACACTATCCCGATCTGAACGCCGTATTAAAGGCCGGTTTCCACAGGAGACCATTAACTCCGGCAGCTATTATCCTTCCAACTACGACAGAACGCACGATTTTAAATGGATCAACAGCTACCAAATTTCCAAAAGGTGGAACCTGTCCGCCAATTTTGTTTTTAGCACCGGCAGGCCGGTCACCCTTCCCGATGGCAGATATGAGTTTGAAGGAACCATCGTACCTGATTTTTCAAGCCGTAACCAGCAAAGAGTTTCCAATTACCACCGGCTGGACCTATCGGCACAACTGCTGGGAAAGAACAAGAAAAAGAAGCGCTGGCAGGGAAGTCTGACCTTTGCCATTTACAATGTCTATTTTCACAAGAATGTGTTCGACTACAAGTTTGAGCAGGTACCGGGGGATCCGTATGAAACCAGGATCGTGGAGTCGTCGCTGATTGGGAATGCCATACCTTCCATTACTTACAACTTTGAATTCTAATGGTCAGGAGGATAGTTTATTTATTTCTGTTAATAACCATAGCCTGCGAGCATTCACCGGAAGATGAATTGCCTATCGGCGCCACTAAGACGGTGATCCAGGGTTGGATCACCGACCAGCCCGGGCCGCATGCCGTGACGGTTTCCACTACCGCTCCCTACAACAGCAACCAGCCTGCACCGAAAATTAGCGGTGCCCAGCTCTCCATATGGGATGATGAAGGCAATGTCTTTTCACTCACAGAGTCAACCGAACCTGGAACTTATCAAACTCATGATACCGTTCGCGGTGTGATAGGCCGGTACTACACGCTACAAGTGATTACCCAAGAAGGGCAAAGGTATCAATCATTACCGGAGCTATTAGGACCTGTCCCTGATATTGAAAGCTTAACCTGCCAGCCGGAAACCCAGGATGATATCGAAGGATGTATGCTCTCCGTGCAACTGATAGATCCCCTTAATCAGTCAAACCAGTATCGATGGAAGGTATCGATTAATAATCAACCGCAAGACCTGCCCGCAGATATCAGGCTTGGCACCGACGAATTCGTAGATGGCAGCCAGGTAACGGTTTCACTGGGGTTCTATCAAAGTCAACCAATGGATGTCTTTGAAGTGGAGCAGTTGTCGTTAACTACTCCAGCGTACGATTATTTGTTAAACATAACCAGCCAGTCATTGGGGCTGGGAACCATATTCAGTCCCGCCGCTACTTCCGTGCCGGGTAATATATTCAATGCCGGAGATCCTCAGGAAGAAGTATTGGGCTATTTTGGCGCTTCCAGCGTCGCTGTGGCCACTGTGATAAAATAATTTCCCAAAATTTTTCAAAATTTTTCTTTCTCCTTTTAGGGGTATGACTTCCTGTGCCTGACATACTAATAAACGGTGATAAAGGCTGTCTTTTTCCGGCATTTAGAAACCTTTGGCCGGTTTATTTGTCCTTTGCTTAAAACACATACTGATTACATACTTATGAAACATAGTTTTTTTATGATAACCTTGGCCCTGCTGGGGCTTTTAGCCAACGCCCAGCAGGTAGCTGCGCCAGCGGGCACTAAATATACCATCAATGGTTATGTAAGAGACCAGCACAACGGGGAGGAGCTTATTGGAGCCACCGTTTACATCAAAGAGCTGGAGACCGGTGTGGTGACCAATGCTTACGGTTTTTACTCACTTACCATTCCCCCGGGGTCGTACACCCTGATGTTCAGATTTATCGGATACCAGGATACGCAGGAAGTAATCCAGCTCAATGACGATCTCAGTTTTAATATGGAGTTGCCGGCAGAATCCCTGCTGTTGGAAGATATCGTGGTGCAAGCGGAAAAAGAAGACATGAATGTTTCTGAGATCTCCATGAGCCTCGATAGAATTGATACCAAGCAGGTAAAGGCACTGCCTGCACTATTCGGCGAACCGGATATTATCAAAATGGTGCAAATGCAGCCGGGGGTAATTTCGGTGGCTGAGGGTACTTCCGGCTATTTTGTACGAGGGGGAAGCGCCGATCAGAACCTGGTGTTAATCGACGAGGCCCCGGTTTACGACCCCTCGCATTTCTTCGGACTGTTTTCGGTATTTAACGCCGATGTTATCAAGGGTTCCGAATTGTACAAGGG
Organism: Bacteroidia bacterium; assembly: GCA_030430675.1. GTDB lineage: Bacteria > Bacteroidota > Bacteroidia > Cytophagales > Cyclobacteriaceae > SZUA-3. Next base: position 9,442 of record JAUIKU010000167.1, read on the forward strand.
AGGGATACCGGCCCAATTTGGCGGCCGCCTGTCTTCCATACTGGATGTGAGGACCAAAGACGGGAACAACAAGCAGCTTGCCGGATCGGCGGGAATAGGGTCACTGGCCAGCAGGCTGATGCTGGAAGGGCCTATCAAAAAGGACCATAGCTCATTTTTGCTATCAGGGAGAAGGTCCTACATCGACCTGTTTATGCAAGGCGAGAATGACAACAAGGTCTACTTCTATGATGCCAACGCAAAAATCAACTGGAGGAAGAACAACAACAACCGGTTTTTTGTGGCGGCCTACCTGGGGAGGGATGTGCAGCAGTTTGGCAACGATGGAAAATTCAGCTGGGGCAATGCCACCGGAACTTTCCGGTGGAACCATTTATTCAACGAAAGATTGTTTTCCAATACTACCCTGATCTATAGCAATTTTGATTACGGACTGGAACTGTTCGACCCCATCGAAGGATTGGAATGGACCGCACGTTTGCAGGAAGGATCGTTCAAACAGGATTTCAGCTACTTTGTTAACCCGCAAAACGAACTGAGCTTCGGCTATCATGGCTCGCTGCGCAGGTTTGACCCGGGGGTGATCACCCCCAATTCGGACCAATCGATCTACAAGACCACCCAGCTGGAAAAAATGTATGCCCTGGACCATGCCTTGTACCTGGGCAATCAGCAGCAGATAGGCTCCAGGCTGGTACTGCAGTACGGGCTGAGGTGGTCCATTTTCCAAAACACCGGGCCGGCGACCGTTTACCAGTACCGGGATCCCAAGGACAACGTAAACATTGATATTGTGGACTCAACAGCGTATAAATCGCTGGAAACCATCAAGGCCTTTCACAACCTGGAACCACGCTTTTCCGCCCGCTACTTGGTAAACCCCACCAGTTCTGTGAAGTTTTCCTACAACCGGATGGTACAGAACATACATCTTATGTCCAATGCCACGGTTTCCCTGCCCTTCAACACCTGGAGCCCCAGCGGGCCCTATCTAAACCCGCAGCTGTCGGACCAGCTGGCCCTGGGGTATTTCCGGAATTTCCAGGATAATACCTTTGAGTTTTCCGTTGAAGGCTATTACAAGTGGATGGAGAACCTTACGGATTTCGCCGACAACGCCAATGTCTTCTTTAACAAAAACCTGGCGGTGGAATTCAGGACGGGGGAGTCTAACTCTTACGGACTGGAATTCCTGCTGAAGAAGAATAAGGGTCCTTTAACCGGTTTCATTGCTTACACCTGGTCTAAAACAGAACGCACCGTGGAAGATGCCAACCAGGGCAACGCATTTTACGCCAACTATGACCGCCGCCACAATGTTTCGCTGGTCGGTACTTATGAATTAAATGATAAGTGGACCCTGGGAGGAAGCTTTGTATACAACACCGGCAGACCCATAACACTGCCAGTGGGCAGGTAT
>JAUIKU010000366.1 GCA_030430675.1 Bacteroidia bacterium
CAATCGGGACTACCATGTGGAATACAGGATCCATCATCCACGGTAGCTGCCGGATTGTAATTGCAGGAAGTAGAATCGGTGCATCCGGCAAGGGGCCCCTGGTAAATAATTTCCCAATCAATGGTTGCCCCGGCACAGTTATCCTGATCATCGCCGATGCGGATATATATCGGAACAGCAGCGATCAACCCGATACTGATCCGGGCTTGTTCGCCACAGCCTCCGTAATTGTCGTCATAGGCGATGGTTCCTTCATTGTTTTCATTGTTGTGAGCGGTACTGCAATCTTCGAATACCCAGATTTTGGTATCACAGGTATCGAGCATGCAGGTAGAAATTTCATAAAGACCCGTGGAGTCCGGCACAAATACATACCAGGCATTGTCGATATTGGCTTGATGCTGACCGAGGCTAACGGGTTCGGCAGCAGTACAGGCAGTGCCCGGAGGACAATTGAGAGCATAGGTGGCCACATCGTCAGAAAAAGTTTGATGGGTAATTTCCACGCCGTCCAATTCAAGTGCGAAAAATCCGGGAAATTCCAAACCGTCGTTGTACGAATCGTAAATATTAAAATTGACACAAGCTCCAAAAGGAATACAAAGCTCCCAGGAATATTCCGTATTCTCACTATAAGTAGCATCCAGGTCGACATAAGCATAAACGGTACCGTCAATGCCTACTACTTCCCAGGAAGTTTCCCAGGGATAAGGGTCTGTACCGATGATGACTTTGAGGTCGACGCCGGCGCCGGGGTCGCAGGGTTGGGCTTGGGCAAGAGTAATGAGGCAAAAAATCAATAGTATGGAAAAAAATACTGGTAGACGTTTTTGCATGAATATTATTTTTGAGCTTTCATAATAACGCTAAATATAAGAGCATGTTTAAAAATTAAAATCGGTTTACGAAGGTAATCGATAAATAATAGTTTGACAGTTATGCCAGAGCACCCAAGCTTCCGAAGAATGTACTGATTTCTCATGATCTTTGTCTAGTCTTCGGAAGAAATTGAAGCGTCCAAAAGTCTGTTCAGTAACCCATCTCCATTTGACGGGGATGAATCCTTTTGTACTTGGTGGCCTAGAAGATAATTCTAGTTCGACACCTAACAGGTTTTCATAGACCCAGGCTCTAAATACTTTTTCATAGGCTGCGTCTGCAAGTATTTTCTTCATGCGGTGCAAGTAACCAACTAAAGGTTCGACAACCTGATTAGCCATTGCTCCATCATGTGAATTAGCAGCATGAACTACTACACCCCACACTAAGCCTAAGGTGTCCGTGATGATATGCCGCTTTCGACCATTGATGCGTTTATTGCCGTCAATTCCTTTATCTTGATTAATAAATGGAGCTGCTTTAATAGACTGAGAATCAATGCTTAGCATGCTCGGAGTTGGCTCCTTGCCTTGGCGGATTCGTTCTTTTTGGTTTAGACCTTCGTTCAATTTCTGGAGGGTGCCATCATCTGTCCATCTGCGGAAATAATAATAAACACTTCTCCAGGGTGGAAAGCACTCTGGTAAATTTCGCCATTGGCTGCCAATTCTCAACATCCAGAATATAGCATCTACTACTTGGCGTAAATCATATTTGCGTTTTCGTTGAATAGGTAAATATTCTTTTATATTTTCCCATTGGGAATCAGTGAGGCGCTCATATTGAGTTTGCATAAACTTTTAGTATTGGTCTACTACAAGTTTAATCACTGATTCTCTCTTTTCAAATAACTGTTAAATTTAATCATGTTCTTATATTTTATTGATGAAGTTAGCTTTAATTGAAACCTTACTAGGATTATTTTTAATTTCCTGCCTGCCAGCATTGAATGCTCAATCGCGATACGATCAACAATGGATTTTTGGTTATGTCTCCAATGGAACTGGATCGGGTATAAAAGGAACAGTCCTTAATTTCGGTAAGGATAGTCTAAGTGTTGATTCACTAATCATGCAAATGAGAATTTTTAAAAGTTGTGCCAGCATCTGTGACGAGGAGGGCCAACTCCTGTTTTATACCAATGG
>JAUIKU010000168.1:5000-10832 GCA_030430675.1 Bacteroidia bacterium
TGATCCTGGATGGGGGAACCCCCAAACCAGAACACACCCCGGCTATCATGGTATTGGAACTGGTTACAAATGGATAACTTCCAAAATCAATATCCAGCATGGAGCCCTGGGCCCCTTCCGCCAGCACCGAGACTCCATGACGCAGTGCATTGTTTACCAAATAAACCGTATCAACAATGTTGAAGGTTTTAAGGTGTTCTATCGCCTCCAGAAAAGCCTGTTCTCTTTCCTCCAGGTCATAGGAATACTGATAATAATCCAGAATATTTCGATGCTTCTCTACCAGTGCCCGATACCGATCCGTAAAATCATCCTCCAGCACATCCCCTACCCTGATTCCCAACCTGGCAATCTTATCCTGATAAGTAGGACCAATACCTTTTAAGGTGCTCCCTATCTTTTGATTTCCCTTGGACTGTTCGTAGCAGGCATCCAGCAAGCCATGGGTAGGCAGGATCAGTTGAGCCTTATTACTAATGTAAAGATTACTCCTCACGTCCACCTGTCGTTCCCTTAATGCCTCGACTTCTCGTCTGAATATTACCGGGTCCAGTACCACACCGTTTCCAATAACATTCTTGATATCCTTGCGGAAAATCCCCGAGGGAATCTGGTGTAAAACGTGCTTGATGCCGTCGAATTCTAAAGTATGCCCGGCATTAGGCCCACCCTGGAACCTGGCTACCATGCCATATCGGGGAGCCATAACATCCACGATTTTTCCCTTGCCCTCATCTCCCCATTGAAGGCCCAATAGAACATCTACACTCATTTACTGCTATGATTTCTTTAACTCCTGAAAAGCTTCCTCCTTGGTATCCACAATGGTGAATATGGCATTTAGTTTAGTAATAATTAATAACTTTTTCACCTGTTCGGAAGGATTGATCAGTATCACCTCGCCATCAACATTGCGAAACTTGGTCAACAAGGTAATGAGTACACCAATGCCACTGCTGTTGATAAACCGGACATCTGAAATATCAATGGCACAAAGTTTAACATCATTATTTACCTGCTCATTGGCCAATTCCATCAGCTCGGGACCTTTGTTCTCTCCAATCAGATCACCATTTAAGGTGAGTACAAATACTGAATCCTCTACCTGATACTGATATTTCATGATTTCTTATTTTGACAATTATTGTCCTTGCAGGCAGCATACAAAATCAAACTGTGGTGCAGCACTTTAAATTTCAGCAAGTCACCCACAGTAGTCTGTATATTCTGAATCCTTGGATCACAAAACTCAACCACCTTGTGGCAATCAGTGCAAATCAGGTGATCGTGTTGTTTAAACCCATAGGACTTCTCATACTGGGCCAGATTTTGCCCAAACTGGTGTTTACTCACCAGATCACATTCCATCAATAGATCCAATGAGTTATAAACTGTGGCCCTGCTAACCCGGTAATTTTTATTCTTCATACTTATATACAGGGAGTCAACATCGAAATGACCGTCCTTGCTGTATATCTCTTCCAGTATGGCAAACCTTTCCGGGGTTTTTCTCAGCCCTCTATTTTCCAGGTAAGCGGTAAATATCTGTTTGACTTCGCCGAATATGTCTCTCTCAACTGCCATAAGCACCAAGCAAATATAGATGATAATAACCTAAATATGTTATTTGAGGGTATCGATTCTGGTCACCTTTACCACACCATTTACCTTTTGCAGCTTTCTTATCATCACTTCAAGGTGCCCGGTGTCCTGAACATACAAGGTAATTTTGCCCTCGAATATACCCTGATCCGTGGCTATGGCCATAGCTCTCATGTTGACCTTCAACTCACCGGAGATAATATTGGTGACATCATTAATAAGCCCGACACGATCTGTGCCAATAATTTTTAGATCGGTAAGAAAGGCATTGTCCATTTGGGATGACCATTTTGCCTTGACCACCCGGTATCCGTAATTCGATAATAATTCAGGAGCATTGGGACAACTGGTACGATGTATTTTAATACCTTCGTTCACCGTCACAAAGCCAAACACTTCATCACCGGGTATGGGGTTACAGCATTTTGCCAACCGGTAATCCACTACATCCATGTCCTCCCCTATGAGCAGCATATCACTTTGCTTCTGCCTTACTTTGGCTATCTGCTTCTTAAATGAGGCTGCATCTTCAATGCGCTGATTCGGATCTTTTGGAATGTTTGACCTGACCTCCTTGAAATGCTTTATCTCCTTGGGCTCAATGACACCCTTGCCCACTTTATAGTAGAAATCCAATACAGTCCTTTCGTCAAAGTAGGCCCTCAGCTGCTCCACCGTTTCATTGTTCAGCTTTAGTTTCATTTGACGGAGCTTGCGCTTCACGATCTCTTTTCCTTCCCTTGCCGCCGCTTTGCGCTCCTCCTTTAGGGCATCTTTAATTTTGGAACGAGCCTTTGACGTAACCACAAATCGCAGCCAGTCTTCGCTGGGCTTTTGTTTTTTGGAAGTCAGTACTTCCACCTGATCCCCGTTCTTCAACAAATGGTTCAGGGGAACCAATCGTTGGTTTACTTTGGCACCCAGGCAGCGGGCCCCTATTTCGGTGTGGATTTCAAAAGCAAAATCCAAGGCAGTAGCACCGTAAGGCAGCGTTTTCAATTCCCCCTTGGGAGTAAATACAAATACCTCTTCGTGAAATAGATTTGACCTGAAATCATCCACAAACTCAATTGCGGTACTATCTGACTGCTCCAGCATTTCCCTTACACCGGAAATCCACAGCTCCAAACCGGAAGATTGACCATTACCGGAATTGTCTTTGTATTTCCAGTGTGCGGCATAGCCCTTTTCGGCTATCTCATCCATCCGCCTGGTTCTGATTTGAACTTCAACCCACTGTCCGGGACTGCTCATTACCGTGGTATGCAAGGATTCATATCCATTGCCTTTGGGAGTACTGATCCAATCCCTTAAACGATCCGGGTTGGGCTGGTAAAAGTCAGTTACAATGGAATACACCTTCCAACAATCGGCTTTTTCATTTTCAGGTTCGCTGTCAAGTATTATCCGCACCGCAAACAGGTCATAAACTTCCTCAAAGGGAATATTTTGTTTACGCATCTTATTCCAGATGGAATAAATTGATTTGGTTCGACCCTTGATCTCAAATTGCAGACTTTGATCCTTCAGCTCTTTTCTAATAGGTCGTATAAACCGGTTAACAAACTTATCCCTGGCCTCTTTGGTATCAACGATCTTCTTGGAGATCTCATCGTACTGGTCTGTCTCGGTGTATTTCAACCAGAGATCTTCCAGCTCGGTTTTTATGGCGTACAATCCAAGTCTGTGGGCCAGTGGTGCATAGATGTACATGGTTTCAGAGGCAACTTTAAGTTGCTTGTTCTGGGGCATGCTGGCCAAGGTGCGCATGTTGTGCAAACGATCCGCCAGTTTTATCAGGATCACCCTGACATCGTCGGACAGGGTAAGCAGCATTTTTCGGAAGTTTTCCGCTTGTTCCGACGTTCCCTGTTCAAAAACACCGGATATCTTGGTTAGACCATCAATGATCTTGGCCACTTTGGGACCAAAATTGCGCTCTACGTCGCTGATCTCCAGGTCGGTGTCTTCCACTACATCGTGCAATAAAGCGGCCACGATAGAAGTAGTACCCAGGCCAATCTCATCAATTGCGATCAGGGCAACATCCAGCGGGTGATAAATGTAGGGTTCGCCGGTACGGCGACGCATATCTTTGTGGGCTTCAAGCGCAGTGTTGAAAGCCTTTCGGATTATTTTGGAATCTCCTTCTTTGAGGAATGGTTTGGCTCTTCTGAGCAATCGACGATACCGCCTGATAATCTCCTTCTTTTCATCCTCTACATCAATTGTAATCATGAAGAACGGGTACTGAGTTTACATTCATTAACAGTGGATGTTCCATTGTGATTTATAAAAAAATGGGCTACCTTTGCCGTTCCAATTTTGCCCCGATAGATTATCGGGGTTGAACCTGCGGATGTGGCGAAATTGGTAGACGCACTAGACTTAGGATCTAGCGCCTTACGGCATGGGGGTTCGAGTCCCTCCATCCGCACCACAAAGCCCTCAGTCACCTGGCTAATTGCATCTTGGGGATTGAGGGTTTTTAGTCTAATTGTACCAACAAAGTTTATCTCAATGGACATTACTCTAGATCGGCAAAAATCCAATGAAGCCTTAATTAAAATTAAGTTAAAGGAAGCTGATTATCAACCCCAGGTATCACAAAAAATCAAAGAGTACAGCAGGAAGGCTAATATCAAAGGATTCCGGCCTGGGAAAGTACCCTTCGGTCTCATCAAAAAAATGTATGGAAAATCCATCATGGTAGATGAGATCAACCGCATGTTATCCAGTTCACTGAATGACTATATCAAAGAGCAGGACCTGAAAATCCTGGGCGATCCCCTGCCCAACCTGGAAAAGAGCCAGACTATTGACTGGGACCATCAGAAAGATTTTGAATTTGAGTATAACATTGGATTGGTGGATGACTTCAAATACGATCTTGACAAAAGGAAAGTAACAGAGTTTAACATAAAAATAGCGCCTAAGATGGTGGATGAAGAGTTGGAAACCATCAGGAAAAACTATGGTGAAAGAGTAGCTGTGGAGGCTTCGGAGGCAGAGGATATTCTTCACGGAGTACTGTCGGAAGGTACCGATGGCACTGAACAGGAGGCAGTGCTTCCAATAACCCAGGTGGCAAAAAAGGAGCAAAAGAAATTCATCGGATTAAAAGGTGGGGACACGGTAAAGTTTAACCTGAACAAGGCAATTGAAGACGAGTCCTACCGGGCGCGATTACTTGGTAAGGAACCCTCTGAATTAGCTGAATCAGGGATTTCCGAAGTTGAGTTGAAGGTCAATGAAATAAAGCGAATTGAACCTGCCACTCTCGATCAGGCATTTTACGATCAACTGTTTGGGGAAGGTGAAATAAAAACTGAAGAGGAGTTCAAAGATAAGATCAAAGAGTATTTGTCAAACAGCTTTAGCGGTGATACGGAAAAGTTTCTAAGTCACAGTATCCGTAAAGAATTGTTAAACACCACCAAAATGGACCTGCCTGATGAGTTTCTCAAAAAGTGGCTGGTAGCCACCAACGAAGGCAAAGTGAACCAGGACGATATCGAAGAACAATATCAGGATTATGCCGATGAGATGAAATGGAACCTGATCTTAAACAGGGTAGCTGAAGACAATGACATTAAGGTGGAGAATGAAGAGGTAGTATCCAAAGCCAAGCAGATGATTGCCGCTCAATTTGCCTCCTCGGGAATTGGGGACCAAATGAACGCGCAGTTGGATGCTTTCGCCGATAACTACCTGAAAGGGAATGAAGGACAAAATTACCTGCAGGTATTTAACCAGGTCAGGAATGATAAAATCATGGAATTCATCAGGGACAAGGTCAAAATTGTCAAAAAAGAAGTCACTGTGGAGCAGTTTAAGAAAGAAATTGCCAAATAGCCACAATGTACTTTCCTCAACCAAAATGGCCTTTTTTACAGGGCCTTTTTTTTTATTTTTGTTAATCTTTTGCCCTAAATGGATTAGTTTTAATCCCAATCCTTATAATCTAAACTAATGATCGATAGCAACGAATTCAGGAAATTTGCCATAAAAGACCAAAATATCAGCGGTAGTGCGTTTGACCGATATTTTCAGCACATTGAAAGCATGACCCGGGCAGTAATTGAAGAACGGCCCACAAATTTCAGGGAGATAGACGTGTTTTCACGCCTGATCATGGACAGGATCATTTTTCTGGGATTGCCTGTTGATGATAACATTGCCAATATTATCACAGCACAACTGCTGTTTCTACAGTCCACTGATGCCAAC
>JAUIKU010000169.1 GCA_030430675.1 Bacteroidia bacterium
CAAGAATTTCCTCTACATCAATAACGGCCCCTCAGAGGATGGTGGGTTTCCCACATTTACCGAAAGCGCGGAGCAGTGGGGTATTGCCGATGACCGTCGTACCCGGCATGCGGTATTTCTCGATTACGACAAGGATGGCCACCTGGACCTGTTCCTGCTTAACCAGCCGCCAAACCCCGGCAATTTTTCGGATCTCTTCGGTATCAAACCCGCCCCTGAATTTGCCCCCAGGTTGTACCGGAACAACGGAAAAACTTTTACCGATGTTACCGGAAAAGCTGGTGTGGGGCAGCCCGGATATCCCAATAGTGTGACTGCCAGTGACCTGAATAATGACGGGTGGACGGATCTCTATGTGGCCAATGACTTCGAAGCCCCGGATTTTATGTACATCAACAACGGTGATGGCACTTTTACCAACCGCCTGGAAGACGCGTTAAATCATACCTCTTATTTCAGCATGGGTGTAGATGGGGCCGATATCAATAACGACAGCTGGCTGGACCTGATGGTGGTAGATATGGTGGCAGAAGACAACTTCCGGCTTAAAGCCAATATGAGCGGTATGGATCCCAGTGCTTTTTGGAAAGTTGTTGAAGATGGCGGTCATTTTCAATATATGTTCAATACGCTGCAATTGAATCACGGCGATGTACAGGACCCCCTGAGATACAGCGATATTGCGCAATTGGCAAAAGTGCCCAGTACTGACTGGAGCTGGTCAAACCTGATTGCCGATTTTGACAACGATGGCCATAAAGATATTCACATTACCAATGGTTTACTGAGGGATATCCGAAATACGGATGCCGATAAAAAATTCTCTGCCCATGTGGAGGAAGTGGCCAACGACTGGATACAGAAGAATCCCAATGCAGGGGCGGTAAGTATTTGGGATATACTTGATCTGGAGAAAGCACTGGAGATCGTGCCCTCTCAAAAACTGCCAAACTATGCCTACAAAAACAATGGAGATTTGACCTTTTCCAAAGCAGCTGCGGACTGGGGACTGGACCAACCCACTTTTTCTCATGGGTCTGCCTATGCTGACCTCGATAATGATGGGGACCTGGATCTGGTGGTGAGCAACGTCAATGAAAGGGCTTTTATCTACCGCAACAATTCAGACACCGAATCGGCACATTATTTCAGAGTAAAACTCGTCAGTAAAAAACAACACCCTGTATTTGGTGCCAGGGTTAAGGTTACTGCCGGGGCAACCTCTCAATGGTATGAGTTCACCAGCGTAAGGGGAATGTACTCTACCAGTGAAAATATCGCCCACTTTGGCCTGGGTGATCATGATATGGTAGATGAACTGCTAATCACCTGGCCTGATGGTAAGACTTCTACGGAATCAAACCTTCCGGCCAATCAGGAAATAAGTTATGACTGGGAGGGTGCTACCAACCAAAAGAGTAAATCCATCAAAACACCTCAGTTACTCTCAAGAGAAGAACCATTGAATATCGTTCATGTAGAAAACACCTACGATGACTATGCAAAGCAGGTGTTGTTGCCTCATAAAATGTCACAATTTGGCCCGGCTCTGGCTGTTGGGGATGTAAACATGGATGGAAACCCGGATTTCTATTTGGGTGGTGCTACCGGTCACCCCGGACAGTTGGTCATGCAAGACAGGAAAGGCCAGTTGAATGTTAACCAGGTTTCGGCTTTTACTACTGATAAGGCCTACGAAGACTTGGATGCGGTATTTTTCGATGCCGACGGGGATGATGACTTAGATTTGTACGTAGTCAGCGGTGGTAACGAATGGGCGGTAGATGCCCCGGAGTATCAGGACAGGATATATGTCAATGACGGTAAAGGCAATTTTAAGAGATCTTCTTCCTTACCTGATTTCAACGAAAGCGGAGCCTGTGTGAGACCATTTGATTACGACAAAGATGGCGATCTCGATCTTTTCATCGGGGGCAGGCATGTACCATGGTCCTACCCTACTCCGGCCACCAGCAGAGTACTTCAAAACAACGGCGGCAATTTCACAGACGTTACCAACCGTGTGGCGAAAGACCTGATCGATATTGGTTTGGTTACGGATGCGGTATGGACTGACTTTGACCAGGATGGCTGGACCGACCTGGTAATTGTAGGAGAATGGATGCCGCTTACTTTTATGCGTTTCGACGGTAAAAAGTTTAGCAATGAAACACGAAAATATGGAGTGCCTGAATCCAATGGATGGTGGTACAGTATTGCCGTCCACGACCTGGATAATGATGGTGACCAGGATCTGGTAGCCGGTAATTTGGGGTTAAACTACAAATATCAGGCAACCGCAGAAGAACCATTTGAAGTCTTTTATAATGACTTTGACGAAAATGGTCAGAAAGATATTGTACTTACTTATTACAATTTCGGAGATCGATATCCCCTAAGAGGACGCTCTTGCTCTGCTCAGCAAGTCCCCAGTATCAAATACGACTTCCCAACCTATACTCAATTTGCTTCCGCCAACTTGCTTGATGTATATGGATTGGACAAACTGGATCCCGCCCTGCATTACCAGGCCAAATCATTTGCCAGTGCCGTTATTATTAATAACGGTGGGGGCAGTTTTGAAATGAAACCATTGCCTAATGAAGCTCAAACCTCATCTGTCAATGATATACTGGTGATGGATGTAAACACAGATGGCCATCAGGATTTAGTAATGGCAGGTAATCTTTTTACTTCTGAAGTTGAAACTCCCAGGAACGATGCCGGTATTGGAATTGTATTGCTGGGAGACGGAAAAAATAACTTTCAACCGGTTCCGGCGCTGCAAAGCGGTCTGGTGGTACCTTATGACGTTAAAAAAATGGCAGTACTACCCAGGGAACAGGGCAATTTGATTCTCTTTGGCATTAATGACGGACCACTGCAATACTGGAAGTTGAATAACAAGTGATGACCGATAAATTTACCGGTCGTCGTGAATTTCTCAAAAAGTCGGGTTTGGCGGACTGGTACGGCCACAAACTGGACCGAAAATTACTGGAGTTGCTACAAAAACAAATGTAAGCTCCCCGTTGGGTTATGAGTTATAGGTTATAAGTTACGGGTTATAAAACCACTCAAACATAACTTATAACCCATAACTCAAATAATCAGCTCCAAAGTCTATCCCAGGAACGGTCGACATCCCATTCAGGAGTAGGTTTGAAGTAATGATTATGTTCCGGATCAAGATGTTCCTTTACCACATCTTCATTCAGCTCTACTCCTAGTCCCGGTGTGTCAGGCACATTGGCAAATCCTTTCTCGATCAGGGTATGCTTTGCAGTAACCAGGTCTTCCCAGTAATCCAGATCTACGGAATGATGTTCCAACGCCATAAAATTCTGGGTGGCAGCTGCACAGTGTACATTGGCCATAAATGATACCGGAGTCCCGGCAAAGTGCATGGCCATGGCCACTCCTTTCTCCTCTGCGTAGTCACCGATCTTCTTGGTCTCCAGTAGTCCTCCGGAAGTAGCCAAATCAGGGTGAACAATATCAATCGCCTGTTGATCTACCAGTTTGATGAATTCCTCTTTGAGGTAAATATCCTCTCCGGTGGTGGTAGGCGTTTCAATTGCCAGACTGATCTGCTTCCAGTGCTCGGTGAATCTCCATGGTATCAGGTCTTCCAACCAGGCCAATCGATAGGGTTCCACCGCTTTACCCAGGCGAATGGCATTATTGTGATCAAAATGCCCATAGTGATCTGATGCCAGCGGGATATTATAGCCAATCTTCTCACGTACTTTTGCCACCCGTTCCATAAGCACATCCAACCCCTTGTCGGTGATCTGGACCTGTGTAAACTGGTGTTCGGTAGCTCCGTATGTCATGGGTTGGTTGGTCCACTGACGACCGATATCCCAGAAGTTATCATTTACCGTAGTACCGGGGATGCCTTTCAATAACTCTATTCCAAAATCCATCTTCAGGAAAGTAAAGCCCTCTTCATCCATCCTTTTGTTCACCTTGGCAATGAACTCCTCTTCATCCCGTCCCATGGAAGTATCTGCATAAAGCCTCACCTGATCCCGGTATTTTCCGCCAATTAACTGGTAAGCAGGAGCATTGTAAGCTTTACCAGCCAGATCCCATAACGCCATTTCAACCGCACAAACTCCTCCACCCTGCCGTCCGTGATAACCGAATTGCTTGATCCTTTTAAATATCATTTCCACATTGCATGGATTCATACCCAGGATGCGGCTTTTCAGGAATAACGCATATCGCCAGGATGCACCATCCCGCACTTCTCCCAGACCGTAAATACCCTGGTTGGTATCAATTCTAATCACTGGACAGCGGGCATGGCCGTTCATGACTACGGCATAGCGCATGTCGGTAATTTTTAAATCAGATGGGGCTGAATAGCGATTCACCTTGGAAGTTGAATGCGCCAGGGTTTCTTCAATGGGGCTGAACATAAATGCTCCCAGCATTAACCCACTGGCTCCGGCCTTTTTCAAAAAGCCTCTTCTGTCATCATGTTCATTTGTTGAATCACCGCGAAGTGGTTCAGATAATCCTAAGTTTTTTAATAATTTTTCAGATGGAGTAGTCATAGTTCATATAAAGATTGGTAATAACAATACTGTAGAATGCAAATTAACAAATTTTATCTGTTCACCTTACGGGTTCCATCCTGTTAGTTGACATTTTCGAGTTTCAATTCCTGCTTTTATTCGTTTTACGAACATTTTTTCCATTTTTGCAGTTTCTATTGAAACCAACACTCTAAGCGGATCAATATGCCCCTAACCTACCTAACCCATAAATCTACAGCTCTTATTTGCCTGGTTTTCGCCCTTTTCACCACTGGCTGCGAATCTGACTCTGGTGATCCGGCACCTCCCCCACCAACTAATTTATACGATTGGACCAAACAGCAGAGTACCACCCTTAAGTCACTTAAGGATATCTATTTTGTCGACAATAACTTTGGGTGGGCCGTAGGTGAAGCACTGATACTAACCACGCCTTCCGGAGGCACAACCTGGGAGCGGGCTCCTATTGAATCCTCATATCAGCCAGACCTGATCAACAGTATATACTTTATCAGCCGCCAGCAAGGCTGGATGGCAGGCAGCAACCAGGATAGTGAGGAAGGAGAGATCTTTATTACCCAACAAGGAGGGGCATACCCGGTATTACAGCAATCAAATAATGACCCTTTAAATGCCATTCACTTTCTCGATGACCAAATAGGCTGGGCTGCCGGTAACACGGGAAAAGTGGTACAGACCACCAATGGAGGGGCTGAATGGACGGTTATAGCTGACCTGGGTGCCGACCTGTTTGACATATTTTTTACCACGGACCAGAAAGGGTGGACTGTTGGAGAGAACGGATCGTTGTTCAGGACTGTGGATGGCGTTAACTTCCAGATGGAAGACCTTGGAACTGACATGCAGCTAAATGCAGTTCATTTTACCGACACCCTGAATGGATGGGTATGCGGCCTGCGTAACACCATCTTTCGCAGACATCTGGATGGTAACAATCAGATTGTATGGTCTGACGCATCGATTACAGGGGGCTCTGAATCCACCGAATGGAATGACATTTTCTTTACCGACAAAATGAATGGCTGGGTGGTTGGCTCCGAAGGGTTTGTCTACCGAACTACCGATGGTGGGGAAACATGGGAGAAAGAACTTATTAATACTTCGGAATCTCTCAATGCAATAATGATGCTTTCAGCTACCGCCGGATGGATTGCAGGTGATAACGGTGTCATATTTAAATATACTCCTTAAAACCAGGTTACCTATTAAATACGAATGCTTAAGTTAAATACCCCGCAGGTTGACTGAAAAACCCATCCATTTGGAACCTGACGCTGACAAGCTAACCGGTTATCTGGTACAACAGGGTTGGCTACAAGCTGATGACAGGATCAAACTTATTGAAAGGCCGGGAGAGGGTAATATGAATTTGGTGCATAGAATCGTTCCACAGCGTGGTGACTCATTCGTAATTAAACAAGCCAGGCCCTGGGTGGAAAAATATCCGGACCTGGAGGCACCGGTGGAGCGCATTCATGTAGAACAACAATATTACCGTTTTGTCAACCGGCAGGTAGGCCTCTCGGGATATTCTCCCCAATTGTTGGGATTCGATCCTGTAAACCATGTACTGGCTATGGAAGATCTGGGTAATACCATGGATTTTACATTTGTATATAAACAAGGGCAAACTTTTGAACAGGGGAATCTATGGTCAGCCATTAATTATTTAAATCACCTACAACAACTACGACCGCCCCCCAACTTTCCGGAGAACCTAAACCTTAGGAAGCTCAACCATCAACATGTTTTTGTACTTCCCTTCAATCAAAACTCCTTTAACCTGAACCAAGTACAACCGGGTTTGCAGGCACTTGCCAAACGGTGCGTTCAGGATACTGCCTTAACACGGGAAGTTCTTCAGTTGGGCAATTGCTATCTACTCCAGGGGGATTACCTGCTCCACGGAGACTTTTATCCCGGCAGCCTGCTGAAATCCGGGGATAACCTGAAAGTAATTGATCCTGAATTTTCATTTGTGGGACCTATCGAATGGGACATCGCAGTATTCACTGCTCATTTGTGGTTGTCCCAAACCCCTGAGCATCTGATTCAGGAAGCATTTAATCAATACCACATATTGGCAAATTTTGACCATATGCGGTTCGCCGGATTTACCGGGGTTGAAGTGCTGCGTCGACTTATTGGATTGGCTCAGCTACCGGTCGAACTTACCCTGGAGCAAAAAGCCCGTTTAATTGATCAATCAATTAAGTGGATAAAAACTGGAAAAATTGATACATTATCCAGCTTTTAATAAGATTCTGGTAATGCTAAGCTGATGTGGAATAACAAAATCAGATTCGGTTGGCTAATGGGTCTGCTGACCAGCGGATTGCTGATAATAATGGCCGTCCAATATCCGGCTCCGCATCCTGGTGAGCAGCTGGCCAGGCAATATTGCAGTAGTTGTCATCTATTTCCTGAACCCGATATTTTAACTAAAAGAAGTTGGAATTTCCTGCTCACCGATATGGGCTTTCGACTGGGTATCGTGGACTACACCAATATTGAATCACTCACACCGGTGGCACTTATGTATATGACCACGCGAGAAAGAATACTTCATGAAGCCAAAGTCATTCCAGCACAACCGGTATTATCCCCGGAAGACTGGGAAGCCATACGAAGTTACTACGCACAGGAAGCCCCGGAGCAATCCAAAAAGCAGCAGAAAAAACCTTCCATAAATCGGAATCTTAGCCAATTCACCGTTACCACTCCTGTGTTCCAACCTAAGGCAGCGGTGTTTACCCTGCTACATGTAGATCAGAAAGTTGGTGGGGTGTGGCTGGGCAATCAAAAAGATGAAACGCTTACACAGCTTGACAAGCAACTAAAAGTCACCGGCAAACACCAGGTGAATCAGATTTTGGTGGATGCGGAGATTGGGAACGACAATGCCTATTTTCTATCCATCGGGGACCTGATGGGCAGTTTTATCGGGCAGGGAAAAGGTATGCTGCACCTGAAAGAACCGGGGCGGATTAATTTCTATCGCCAGGACCTGCTGATCCAGGGCTTACACAGACCGGTTGACATTGAATTTGCGGATCTGGATCTGGACGATCAAAATGAGATTATAATTTCCAACTTCGGGGACGTAACCGGCAACATTTCAATTTTTGATAAAGGGGGTAATCTGCTCAAGGAGTTAATAAACACCCCTGGGGCAATTCGCTGTCAGGTGTCTGATTTTGATGGAAATGGACTACCGGATATTGCGGCATTGATGGGTGATGCTCGCGAAAATATCAGCATATTTTATAACCAGGGAAATCTTCTGTTTACCCGGGAAATTGTAGTTGAATGCCATTCCGCCTATGGACACACCTATTTTGAAATACAGGATTTTAACAATGACGGTCACATGGACTTACTGGCAGTAAACGGAGACACTGATGCAGATCCTTTTAACACACTAAAATACTACCACGGGATCCGTATTTACCAGAACGACGGCAGGAACAATTTTAACGAAGTCTATTTTTATCCCATGTATGGTGCCCACTTTGCCAAAGCCGCGGATTTCGATCAGGATGGCGACCTGGATATGGCAGCCAGTGCCTTTTTTCCGGATTTTTCAACAGACCGGCCAGAGCAGTTCGTATACTTTGAAAACCAGGGTGATCTCAATTTTAAGCCAAGAACACATCCCGAAACCTATCAGGGCCGCTGGATGAATTTGGATATCGGTGACTATGACCTGGATGGCGATATCGATATCGTCCTGGGAAGCGGATATTTGCCCCTGGGTATGATGGTAGACCATTATGAAAAGTATAAATCACTGGTAAACCACGGGAAGTCACTGCTGGTATTTGAGAATAATCTTTACTGAAAGGTCCAATTAGGCTTCATCCCACGCTTTCCTGGCATAGGCCAGGTCCTTGTGCATCGCTTCATAAACCTTATCCGGCTTAATACTGATTTCCCTGGCACCTCGATTGGCCCCACCTAAATCGTATTCATAATGAAGGCTGACCGGCACCTGTACCCGGTATTTTTTCAGAAGAGCAAAATATCGCTTGAAATCCACCATGCCCTCCCCAAGAGGCGTATTTAATACTTTCCATTCCCCGTCGATTTTTTCCCATCTGAAATCTTTCAGGCAAAGAGTTCTGATCCGGGGCGCGATCAATCTAAGGCCAGTTTCCCACGACATCCCTCCTTCCACCACGGCATGCCGGATATCGTACTGTACTCCCATTGCTTGCGGATCAGATGGTTCTACCATATAGTATAGTTCATGAATTGAAGCTCCGGCCATGGTTCCTGAATGGTTTTGATAGCAACCTACCAATCCCAATGAGCCGTTTAACTCGGCCAGGCCCTTTATGGTGTTCTGAAACTGAGTTATGGCCTGAGGAACAGTCATGTTTTCCGGGTATCTCAACCAATTCATCCGGTAATACTTGATGCCGAATTGTGCCGCTGTTTCCAGCAAGGTTTTATCCACTGGATCATTGGCGTCGTCAACCGCAGTGGTCATCATTAACGGTTTGAAACCGGCATTTCCAATGGCATCTATGGCTTTGGGCAGATCTGTTTTTACGTTCTCAGGTTCCACGTGCCCCTTTGGTCGAACCGTCAGATCTACCCCGTCAAACCCGATTTGAGCGGCCATTTTAGCCATATCCTGATAATCAAGGAATTGCAGGTGCTTGGAAAACACATTGATGTTGAGCTTTTCCGCTGGCCGGACTTTTAAATTCCAGCCAACACCACCGGCCACAGGCAGGAAAGTAGCTGCAAGTGCACCGGATTTGATGAATTTTCTACGCGTTGACATACTATTTTTTACTTTTCAATTTAATCTTTGAATTACAATTCTGAAGCAACCTGCTGCAGGCCCTTTATATTTCTTTCCAGTACCACCTTTACATCCTCCTGTTCAATATGGCCGATAATACCAACATGACCTTTGAAACCTGATGCAGCCAGCATCCTCAGCATTTCTTTTTCGGATTCCCCCTGTCCTACGGTGAGTGTTTTGGGACCGCCTTTATTCATCCCATTGATATTGACGGTATTCAGATAAGGAAGCATCGCTTCCAGTATCTCCGGAAATTCTTCGATTTGCTGATGGGCGTGATGGAAATTATATATGATGCCAACATCTGATAATCCGCTCTCTTCAATGATCCGGACCTGGTTACGGGGATCCCCGAACCACGACCCATGATTATAAAGCATGAGATTACACCCGGCATCAGCCGCTTTTTGATGTAACTTTTTTAATGATTCGACCGCCCGCTCCAGTTTTTGAGCATCATCCAGACCCTGGAAAAAATCATCACTGAAGGACATCCAGATATCGCAACGGATATTCAGAGAATCCAGGTAATGTAACAATTGTTCATTACCCTCATTGAGCAATTGGTCTCCATGCCCATCGACCCACCACCACACTGAGAGTAGTTCTATTTGTTGTTGTTCCAGCAATTCTACTTCCTGGGGAAAGCTGGGAAGATGCTTTTCCCGCCAGTCATAAGCGAACTTCTTAAAGCCCAGATCAGCCAGCATTTTCACCCTTTCAGCAGGTCCCCGGTTCATACTATCAAAAGGTACCACACACCAGGCCACCAGGTTATCGGTTTGGTATATGGAAAGGTCAACTTGTGGTGAAACTGAATCGACCTTCTCCGTTTTGTTCTTTTGGCAGGCCCCTGATAGTATCAGTAACATACAAATAACGAAAAACAGTGGATGACTATGCTTCGTTTTAACCACATAGCTGTAAATTGAGCGGCGATTAATATACATTTCGTGTATGATCGTTTAATTGAGACTCAGCCAAATTAATATTAAATGAATCAAAATCTAAATGGACTGGAGGAAACCTGGCGCTGGTACGGGCCCAAAGATCCGGTCAAACTGTCTTATGTTCGTCAGGCGGGAGCCACCGGAATCGTTACTGCGCTGCATGAAATTCCCATTGGCGATGTATGGGAAATCGATGCGATCAGGGAACGAAAAGAAGATATAGAACACCATGGATTGCGATGGTCCGTAGTAGAAAGCCTGCCCATTCATGAAGATATAAAGACCCATTCAGGTAATTACAGTCAGTATATAGAAAACTACCGGGTTTCCCTGGAAAATCTGGCAAGCGAAGGTATCAATACCGTTTGCTACAACGTAATGCCCGTGCTGGATTGGACCCGTACCGATCTGGATTACACAG
>JAUIKU010000367.1 GCA_030430675.1 Bacteroidia bacterium
GCTACAGCGGGTAAGACTTGGTGCTATCCTGATAAACGGAACCGGTGAGACCATCGCCTTAGGTTTTATCCTGTTTTATTTTGCCAACTGGTCCGATCATTTTATCAACTATCTGAAACAGGCACCACGGTTCCACAACCTGGCCAAAAACAGAGCCAGACTCAACCAATTCTGGCAAACCTGGAGCAACCGGGTCTACCTGGTTTTGCTGGTGATATTCTTTGTGGCATTCCTCAAAAATTTCAACCTGTATACCTCGGTAAAGGATACCGTTCTGCTGTTCTTCAATACTGAAAGAAATTTGGGTGAGCTTGCTTTCACCTATGGTGGAATAGCTTTGTTTCTGCTGGTCATATACATTGCCACCAAGACCTCCTCTACCATAAAATTCCTGGCTGAGGAAAAATCGTACTATAAAAGCCAGAAGGAAACTGCTAACCTGGCAGTGATCATCAGGTTCTTCCTGATCACCGTGGGCTTTATTCTGGCCCTGCTGGTATCGGGCATCCCGGTGGACCGCATTACCATTATTCTGGGTGCACTCAGCGTGGGTATTGGGTTCGGGCTGCAAAACATCGTCAACAACCTCATTTCGGGAATTATACTGATCTTTGAGCGCCCCATCCAAACCGGTGACCTGGTGGAACTACAGCAGTACACCGGCTTTGTAAAGGATATCGGCATTCGTTCCAGTGTGATCAGAACCTATGACGGTGCCGAAATAATTGTCCCCAACGGTCACCTGGTATCTCAGGAAGTGATAAACTGGACCCTGAGCAATCGCGAGCGTAGAGTAGAGATGAGGGTTGGGGTAGCCTATGGCAGCGACGTCAAACAGGTAATTGAAGTCATTACCAATGTGTTAAAGGCACACGACAAGGTAGAATCTTACCCTGAACCGGCAGTACTGCTGGATGGCTTCGGAGACAGTTCGGTGGACTTCAGATGCCTGATCTGGACCACCGATATAGACCACTGGCTGCGCATTAAAAGTGAGCTCTCTACCAACATTTACGATGCCCTTAATGAATCAAATATCACCATACCCTTCCCGCAAAGAGATCTGCATGTAGTGTCCTGGGAAGCCGGCGATAGCTCCAGCCAATCAAACAGTACTCCCAAGGCTCCCGCCGTTGATGAACCCCAGGACGAACCCAACCAACACCCGCAGCCGGACGATGAATCTTCCGGCACACCTGCTGAAAAGGATTAACGCTTCGATTTACGGGATCTTTTCTTTCCCTTTTTGTCGGACTTACCTTTTATAACTGCTGCCGATGCCGCATGAATACCGGACTTAACCCAATAATTGATAGGGCCCTTGGAGGTGATGCGGTCCTGAACAAATGCTGCCTTTGCCTGGTACTTCGAATGCTTCAGGATCAATTTATTCACCAGCAACGTCTTTAATTCTGAGCCCAGGTTTTTCTCATCCGGTTGGTGGCTTTTAAATATCTCCACATTAAGGTCGTCATAGGTTATCATCCCCTCGCCTTGGGCCTGCAGGCTATCTCCGGTGATCCGATAGTCAAACTGATGCAGATGCCCGGATCTGAACCTGGCTGCCTGCAGTGGGTCTACCATTTGATTGAAAGGTTCAAAAGGCATATCGCTGAGATTTACCTCCAGCGAAAACCTGCCGGAGTCCAGGCGATGGTAGTTATAACTGATAACTCCATGGTTGTATATCTTCCCTTTACCAAAGGAGACTTGTTCCGGCATGTCCAACGGGTGCTGGCGATTGAATGTAAAACTAATATCCTCAATGGAAACATGACCTTGCTGGGAAGTTTGCTCCCCTATTTCGATATACACCGCCCTGGCATTCTTTCCCGTCACCCTGGGAATATTTACTTTTTTTAAGTCGGGTATGAAATCTGCCAACAGATAGGGCTTCCAAACATTTTCGGGATCAGGCAATGTCTTGTCCCTCTTGATCGAGATGTCGATTCCAGCCAATGTCATACTGTCGACCTCCAATACCCCCTGCTCTCTTAGA
>JAUIKU010000170.1 GCA_030430675.1 Bacteroidia bacterium
TCAATAAAGGGAGAGGATTGAATCCCCCTTCTATCAACGTGGCTACCTTCGATGGAACAGATCAACAAGGCATCCCCTATAGCGATATGGATATCAACGGGCCGGCTGACAGCCTGGTTTCACAACCCATTGATCTAAGCGGAATTCCGGCATCACTTCAAAATACATTATATCTCAGCTTCTTCTGGCAGAAGAAGGGATATAGTGAAATTCCGGAGGCTGTGGATTCTCTGCGGCTTCAGTTTAAGGATCAAAACGGGTTGTGGACTACGGTATGGAGTACCGTGGGAGGAGACACATTAAATATCAGCTCATTCAAACAGGAGATATTTCAGGTGCCACCAGGTAGCTTTCAGCACGCGGGATTTCAATTCCGGTTCCAGTCCTTTGGCAAACTTACCGGCGGCTATGACAATTGGCACATCGACTACGTGCTGCTGCGTACCCGGAGAACCGAGAACAGTCTTTATATCAGGGACCGAACCCTTAGCACCTACCCTACTTCAATCTTTAAGGATTTTTCTGCCATACCATTCGAACATTACTGCGGCAGGGACTCGGTGTTTAGAGACAGTACATCAGTAGTTGGTTTCAGTATGGAACCCCCGGTAGGTTTCCCTTCCTCTATCCGCTATGCCAGTCAAATATTTGATGCTGAGTCCGGCATGCTCATTGATGAAATGAACAGTATTGACGAGGATGGATTATTATTCAATGGCCAGCAATTCACCACCATACAGGCCAATGCTGTAGATACCAGCGCCCTCAACAATGCCAAGACCGATACGTCGCTGATCATACGCACCAAATTTTTTATCAGGACCAAGGATTCCCTGATGTTTGACTTTATTGATCCCATGACCGGGGATAGTGTATTTTTTGACAACGTCGATCTCACGGTGAATGATACCGCCACAGCTGTGGTGACACTGGACAAATATTACGCTTATGACGATGGCAGTGCAGAAACCGCTGCTGGAGTCAATGTAGCCAATGGGCAACTGGCTTACCTGTATGCTTTGCCGGTGAGGGACACCCTAACCGACGTACAGATCTATTTTCCCAATACCGAAAGTGACCAGGCCGATCAAAGTGTGCGGCTAAAGATATGGAGCAGACTGGGAAATGAGGAAGTGGTCAACCATACCCAAACAATCTTTGTCAGCGCCTCAGACTCCCTGGACAAGTTCACTACCTACCCATTGTCCAAGGCATTACTGGTGGGTGACAGCTTGTTTGTGGGCATCCAGCAAACCGGTCAGGTACCCATATTTATTGGCCTGGATAAGCACCAGGACACCGGAGAGCGTATTTATTTCAATACCTCCGGATCATGGGAAGTCAATAGCCGGGTTCAGGGTAGCCTGATGATCAGGCCGGTATTTGGCAGCACCGAGGATATTATTACTTCGGTAGAGGAAAAGATTGCAACTACACTGAGATTATTTCCCAATCCTCTAAAGGTACCCGTTGTTAACCTGGATGGGCCAGTTGAAGATATTGTCCGGGTTAATGTGTTTGACCTTTCAGGAAGGATGATTAACGCCAGATTTGACAAAGCCAGAAAAGTTATCGAATTTTCAGCCTTGAGCAGGGGGATCTATGTGGTAAAGCTAACTACCCCGGGCAAGGTGTATGTAAAAAGAGTAATTCTTAAATAAGACCATGGAAGATATTACAGTTGAGGAACTAAAGAAACGAATGGAAGCTTCGGAAGCATTGAACATTGTGGATGTAAGGGAAGTTTGGGAACATGAAGAAAGCAATATCGGAGGATTGAACATACCCATGGGTATGGTACCGATGCGCCTGGAAGAGCTGGATTCCATGAAAGACCAGGAGGTTATCGTCTATTGCCGCACCGGCAACAGAAGCGGAAAGGTGAAACAGTTTCTGCAGCAGCAGGGATTCGACCAGGTACGAAATTTACTGGGAGGAATTGAAGAATACCATTCTTAATTGAGAATGTCGAATGGTGAATGACGAAATGAATTAAAGCCATCATTATTCGACATTCGACATTCGTCATTCGACATTCGTCATTTCTAATTCCTAATTCCCCAGTACTACCAGTTCCAAAGGGGCCGGGGTAAAGCATAGTATAAAGATCAATATTGCCAGCCAGCCCAGCAACTGACGTCTAAAATCCAGTGGCTCATTATCAGGGGGTTCGGGATGTTGTACGCCCATCACTCTTCCCAACAGGAATGCAAACAACAGCCACCCGGAATAACCTTCAATTCCCTTAAACAACAATACCAGGAGAATTTGACCGGCGAAGATAGCCAGTGACCACATCACCCTGGACTGTGCAGTGGGAAATACACTGTTAAACACTATCGTTAGGAACCAAAAATACAGGGGCGCCTGCCACCACATATCCGGTTTAAACTGCGTGAGTCCATTCAGGTGCTCCGGGGTTATCATCCCCAGACCGGAGTAAAAGACCAGAATAATTAAAAAAGCCCGCGATAAGATGCCGTGCCACTGGGGCCCCAGCAAACCGTAGATTATATGTCCGCCATCCAGCTGACCCACCGGTAACAAGTTTAGCGCGGTAAATAACAATGCCAGGAAACCCGCCAGCAACCAGGGGTAATGAGCAATTTCATAAATATTGGGAACCCTCGAAGGGTCAGTAGCGACATACTCCTTAAAGAAGTCAAATAACAAATTGGAGCCCATGACAAATGCCACCCCCTCCTCCTCTCGCGCGGATCCGTAGGCATACTCTTCGTAATCCATACCGTACTGCTGGTATTCAGGGTGAATTTCAAAAATATATTCAGCCGGTGGCAAGTGGGTAAACCCGTAGTATAGTATAAACAGTCCCGCCACGAAACCGGCAATAGGACCGGCAATACCAATATCAAAGTACAATTTCCGGGACGGTATCTTTTCCTTGATCCTGATCACCGCTCCAAATGAGCCGATCGATGGTGCCGGTAAGAACCCCAGCCAAAACGGTAAATAATAAGGCAGGGTGGTTTTAATACGGTAATACCTGGCAGTAAAATAATGGCCGAATTCGTGGGTGGTCAGAAAAGTGAGAAATGGTATGGAAAAGGCAAACCCGGCAGTAAAATCATTCCAGGTATACCCCTCAAGCACTATGTAGTCACCAAACATCCACTCAGCTCCAGCCAGGGTGGTGGTCAGCAATGATACCAAAAATAATACTATGTGGATACCGTATGACTTCCAGGGACTACCAGGTTCCATCGAAAACGGCTATTAATTGTCCGGGGTCTTTTAAGTGAACGGTCTGGATTCCTACGGATTCGGCTCCCAGTATGTTTTCCAGGTTATCATCTATGAACAGGGTCTCCGAGGGATTAAGATCCTGATCGGCCAATACCGTCTGATAAATTTCAATATTTGGCTTTCTCATTTTCATTTCATGAGACAGGTAAACTCTCTCGAAATGTTCACTAAATAAAACCGCATTGCCCAGCGATTGTTCTGCAATCTGATCAAATTTTTGAGCATGTATGTCATTGGTATTGCTCAGAGCAAATGTCCGGTAACCGTGCTTTAGTTTGTTCAGGAGGTTCAGCCGCTCCGAAGGAATCTCTCCCAGCAAGGCACACCAGGCATGGTCTATTTCCTGGTTGGTAGCTGTCATCTCCAGTAACTCGTTTATTTGGTTTCTGAAATCCTGAGAGTTAATGGCTCCGGTTTCATAATCTTCAAACAGCATTAATCCCCTGGTGCGATTGATCACTTCCGGGATCTCCAGTCCGGATAACCTGCTAAACTCCCGGTAAGATGCCTCCAGGTCGAGATCTATAATGACCCCACCCAGGTCAAATATCAAGTTCTTAATATGGCTATTCACCTATCTACGATTCTAATCAGTATTAAAGGCGTTAAAGTTAAGGACTGGCCCTCAAATTACGGCGGGTGTTCAATAAAAACTGCGAATTGTAAGATTACAAACCTCAATGATGCCGGTAAATATGACAGGGGTTTCCCTTGAGCTGGTATTCCCTTTCGAAAGTACAGCCCAGAGCCAGGGCCAACTGGATAGAAGGGGTATTGTCGGGGTGGATCAAACTTATCAGCGGCGTATCTGCCAGATGGTCTTGTGCCATCCGCTTAACTCTTCTGGCGGCTTCGCTGGCATAACCTTTCCCTCGATAAGCGGTGATAAGCGCCCATTTGATCTCGGGTTCCGGCCAGTCACCGGGGTACCAGAGACCGGTAACACCGATCACATTTCCGGACTCTTTCAGCTCCAGGGCATAGGGGCCGAAACCTCTTAAATTCCAGTGTCCAACCATGCTGGCCATAACCCGCCAGGTTTCACTTTCAGTCTGGGCCCGGCCCATGGTGTATTTTACGGAATCCTCATCGGAATAATAGCCATGTATGTCTTTCCAGTCAGCATGCTTAAACATTCTTAAGATCAATCGATCGCTGTCAATTGCTACCGGTATTTTATATTTCATAAGCAGAACGCGGTCTTAGCAGAATTATTAAATACCAATTTGGTAAAAAAATTCGTTCAATTTGTAACTTAGCCGATCTTGTTGGAGTTTTGGATTCACCATGACGTACACATTGTACCATAAGACTATTGCCAGCGCCCTATTAGGGCTGTTTGTGTATGCCCTGACCTATACTGGTATACATCAGCTTAGCAATCCCGCTCAAATGGTGAAGGAGTGTGCGTTTGTTGATCATCACCTGCATCAAAACCCCGAGACCCATTCCTGTGACCTTTGCGATTACCATCTGAAACTTGAGGTGGTAACTATTGGGATAGGGGAAACCAAACAGGTACCCCTCTTACTGCAACCACATGGAGATTGGGGCGCAGTTTGTTTAAAACAGTTCAACCTATCTTCTCTGAGGGCTCCACCCCAGTCCTAATTTTTCCGGTACCAATTATCCACTGTGGGCATCTGATACAGGTGTACTGCATTGGCCTGTATCTTATTACTTACTTTTTCAAATAAAAATTATGAATGCCTTTAAAAATAATATTACCATCAAACTATTGATGTTGATCTTTGCGAATACCCTGTTCTTTTCCTGTTCTGATGACGATGAACCGGAACCGGTCAATGAAGAGGAGGTAATTACTACCATGACCGTTACCCTAACTCCTCAGGGAGGGGGCACTGCCGTTACCCTGCGGACCAGAGACCTTGATGGCGATGGACCCAATGCCCCGGTAGTTACGGTATCTGGTCCATTAACATCCGGACTAACTTATGATGGCACTATAGAGTTACTAAACGAAATGGAAACGCCCGCTGAAGATATAACCGAGGAAGTTGAAGAGGAAGATGATGAACACCAGTTTTTCTTTATAGTGGGAGGAAGCCTCGATGTTGATACGGATTACAGCGACCAGGATGGTGATGGCAATCCCATTGGGCTATCTTTTACCCTGACTGCAGGAGGCGCAAGTACCGGAAACTTTACCGTGGTGTTGCGACACGAGCCGGATAAGGATGCTGCCGGGGTAAGCGACGGTGATATAAACAATGCCGGAGGAGAGACAGATATCAGTCAGGATTTTCCTGTGGAAGTGCAGTAAAATCGCAGGATATAGCATCCGAAAATTACAAAATGCCCGCGGCCCAGAATGTGGTAACCGCGGGCATTTTCAATCTCCGGAAAGACTGCTCAAACGATATTCAGGAAGAAACCTGTAGCTATCGGTTTTCAGTTATTGTAGATCACAACATTAATACGTAAAATTGCACTCCCGATTATTATTGGGATTTTGAGTGCAAGTGTAACCCCAACTCACACTACACACTCAAACTCACACTCAATATGGGCCCTTAGCTCAGTTGGTTAGAGCACCTGACTCATAATCAGGTGGTCGCTGGTTCGAGCCCAGCAGGGCCCACGCTGATAATCAAGCAGTTACGATAATTTGTTTCGTAACTGCTTTTTTATTTGCAAGCTATTCTCAAACGAGGTTCAATAAAGAAGACTTTACCAGTATAGTTTACCAATCCTACAATGATGATTTTAGGTTTTTAAGGAGAAGTAACTACCTTTCATCTAAAGTATTGTTTGATAAGATTCTCCGGAGTAATGGACATTTCCGAATTAGTTAAGCCTCTTCTAATTCTGCTTGCAGAAAACAGAATGAATAAATTGGTGGACTCATTATTTGATGCAGAGTCTAACAAGTTTGATAAGGTTTTGATGCGAGTATCTCGGAGGTTAGAGGAGCAATTTGGTCATTCAATATTCGGCGGCAACACATATCAAAAATTAACTGAAGTAAATACCAAGTATGAGCTGAAAAAGATTTTAAAACCGTATTCTAATTTGGATACCGACGAACTAGCAAAACATATTGACTTTTCAACATTACCAAATGAATTCTTAACAAATCTACAGGAAATACTAGTCGAAGAACTTTTAAATGAACCTTCGTTTATTGGACCTTTAGCTTCTGCTCTGAAAACCTCTCAGATAGACGATGTTCACAAAATATCAAAAGAGAACAATGAAATTTTAAAGAAGCTTTCCGAAAAACAAATATTGATTTCTGGAACTGATGTGGTTGATAAAAAGCAATATAGCCCGGTAGATAATTACATTCCAAGAAGAGTTACTGATATCAAGGATATTAACAAATTCTTTAACAGTGATCGGTCGTATTTAGAAGAATTAATAGTTAAACGAAAACGCATTGTTCTCCTTGGAATTGCAGGATTGGGTAAAAGTATTGAATTGAAAAATCTAGCTTTTGTCTACTCTAAGGATGAATCACCATTCTATCCAATCATTATTCGACTGAATACTTATACAAATGAGGAAATCGAGACCATCATATCTAATGAGTTTCAAGACTGGTTCAAAATCCCTGCTGACAGATTGCTACTCATTTTTGATGGATTAGATGAAGTTAGTCTCAAAGATTTAAACCACTTTGTCAGAAAAGTTTTAGCGTTTAGTCAACAAGGAAAATATCTAAATTCATGCATTGTCATTTCTTGTCGAAACAACTTCTATACCACAGAAAAGGAAAACACAGCGGCCAAACTAGAAGGATTTAATACTTATTACTTACAAGAGCTTACCCATGGTGAAGCCAAAGGGTACATCGAAAAAAAACTCAATACTCATTCTGTGGCTTTCTTTAACGGGATCGAACAAAATAAAATATATCACCTCTTGTCGAATCCGTTTTATCTCGTTTTTCTGGTAAAAATATTCGAACTGGAAGGCAAGTTACCACTCACTCGTTCGGAGGTTTATGAAAGAATTATTGAAGTGAAGATACAAGAAGACAGATCAAAGTATGAGAATAGTGAAATTGATCTCAGCGAAAACATTGTCACCATTAAGAACGAGATTAAGAGGATAGCACTTATTGCAGAAACCTTAGGAAGGAACTATATAACCAATGAGGAATTTCAAATTGTCAGCAAAGATCATTCTCTACGTCGATTAATAAAGCATTCTTTTCTATTTAATAGAAGAAAAGCAGAAGATGATCTTTGGGAGTTTGAGCATAACATTTTTCAGGAATATCTTGCAGGGAAGGCATTATCCGATCAGAGTCTTGATACCATAAAAAGCTATGTTTCGATCGATCCTAACAATCGAAAAATAAATCCAACCTGGTTAAACACACTTTCATTTATTTACAGCTTGATCGATACACCTGAAAAACTCCAAAAGCTGCTCCATTGGCTTCTAGAAACAGAGCCAGATGTACTTATACGATTCGAAAAGATCCGTATCGATCTGAATGTTCGAGAGCAAGTATTTACGTCAATTTACGATTTCTATAAGCAAAGAGGAATATTGATAAGGAATGAAAAGTTTGAAAGTTATGAGTTAGCAAAATTTGTTTCGGATAGTAAGGATATAGTTGAGTTCTTAATATCTGAATTAAAGAACTCCGATTCGGAGGTAATTGTATTACAAACGATTCAACTATTACCATTTTTTAAAAAAGTATATAGTTTCAAGGCTGAGATTCAATCAATAATTGAGGAGAAGCTATTAAGTGATGATTTGGATCCTAGTTATAAACTAGATTGTTTATATACACTATCTGACTTGCAAATCGGAGATAAATCCCTTGTTATTAAACTCCTAAGTAAACTCAATTTGCAATCAAGTAAATATTTGAGAGCTGGAATTTACAGATACTTACTAGCTCTCAATCAACAAGACAATTTTGTAGAAGTTTTATTGAATGGGATGGAATCCGTAAATCCGATGAAATTTAGTTGGGGAGGAGCGAGGACAGATAAAAATGAAAGTATAACACTAGGAGATGAAAGCTTCAATCTCATTAAGGCATTAAAAGCAGTTAAAAAATACTCCTCTGTAAAAGCTATTTTAGATTGGTTTTCAAAACATCCTGAACATGACTATCATCAAGGAATTGGAGAGGCTTTGATAGAAATATTGAACGAGTCAGGTGTGAGACTTTTCCAGAGCCATCAGGAGATTTTCGGTGATGTCCTTAATCTGTTACGATCATTTAATAGAAAGCATATCAGAAAATATGATGTGCAATTTCGAAGTTTTTTTCAAAAAACTAAAACGGCGTTTAAAGCGTTCCAAGAACTTTACAAATGCAGAAATGAAAACTTTGAATTGTTCTTAGCTATGGTTTCAGTAATGGACCGGAAATGTGTTGACTTTATTATCAATGAATATTCTAAAAATAGGATTTCAGATCAGGATATATTCCGAATTCGAAACTGCTTGGTGGACAATTCTAGGGAACTACAAAACTATTTCTATGAAGAAATAAACAGACTATCTAATAACAAATTTCAGTTTCCTAAAGTCAGAGACTGGGATCAGGAAAAAAAGGACAGAAATTATAATGATTTAGATTTGCTCTTGAATCGTGAAAGTTTTCTTCAGGAGGTAAGAAGTATATATGAGAATGAAAATCAAACCATATTCAGCAAGGAGGAGCTATGGGATTATAAGAAAGAAAATTTGAGAGATGAGAATCTAAAACATGATGTAGTTATAAGATTACTAAGAGATCTTGCGAAAAACAGTGACTTGGATTTATCTACCGTAGAAACCTTCTTGAATGATGATAGTAAATGGGAGTGGTTTGTTATAGGTACTCTCATAGATTATGATTCTAATTATGTTCACATTGAATTAAGACCAAAAGAAATTGAGTTCATTAAGTCTTGGTGCGGTAAATACATTGATAAAGCAGATTTTATTTCAGCAATAAAACTGAATCCCCAAGGAACAGTAACATATAGATATCTGGAGAACTATATCGCTTATTTCACAAAAAGATTTCAAATAATTTGGTCAGAGCCCATCATGCTAGACTTACTATTCGTTGACTGGCATGGAATACCAACTAGGAGAGCCGAATTTAATGAGAATCAAATTTTAAATAGGTTAGGGCCGTATATCGTCGAATCCGTAGGTCTAGAAGTCGCTAGGATAAGACTAGTTGAAAACTTAAAGGCTGATAAGCTTAATATTCCAGATGTCTTGGTAAGACATTATGAAACTTGTAGGGATTATCAAATCAAAGAGGCTCTCCCTTTTCTGTACAAAGAATTCTTTAAAAATACTCTATCAGAATATGACAAACGAAGGGGGCTTGAATGGTATTTTGAATTGGGCGGAGATGTCAATTTAATGGAAGAAATTATCGAACGGGTACAACCTGAGGTTAAATGGGATCTGATAGATTTATTATTAAATTATGGTTCTAACAAAGTAATTCTGTATCTCTTAAAAACCATTAGAAAAAGATCTATTTCTGAAACGGAAAAACTGAAAGCTGCGGAATATCTTATGAGACGCGATAAAATTCAAGGATTGAAGTTTATCCACAGGTATATAAAGGCTTATCGAAGGTTCCCGGAAATCTACTTTCCCAGAGAACAACTTATTCAAAGTACTGATGAAGAAGCATTGGATATCTTGCTTGGAATATTTTCCATTACATGTGGTCCGAATTTTATAAGTAACAACAGAGATAATAAAGAGCACGATGTTCTTTACTGCATAATGAATATTGGATCAAAATCAGAATCAGGGTTTACCAAGGTACGGACTCGATTTCAGTATTTAATTAATAGATATGCCACTAAATATCTCCATTACCAAATACAAAAATTAGAACAAATGTACTACAGTAACAAAAGTGTCACTGTTTCAGTAGAGGAGGCGTTGGAAAAAGTTGATAAAATTCTATCTGTTTGAAAAACTTATTACCTTAGATAAGTTATACTTTGCGTGAAACTCAACCAGGAGTTTTGAGCTGCTCTAAACACGTCTGGCTACTTCGAGTAATGGGATTATTTGATTGAACTGAAGATTGCGGAAAAGTACAATTGCTCAAAACTCCATCTTACTCATTACACAGGCAAATGTGGGATGGTCAAAATTTGCTGGTCAAAGCAAACCTATCCGCCTGGGAGGGTAAGGTACGGAGGCCTGTGGAAAAGTCGAAAGAACGAAGTGAATTTAAAGTTTTCCACAGCAGGGTTTGGCATGGCTTGCCAGATGCTTGCATACTAATACAGCCGGAATATGAAAGCAACACCAGGCTTAGTCCGGAATCAAAATCAAATGTAGGATTGTGAGGTGGCTAAAAAATGAATTGGCTTTACGGCGTCGACATTTGATTTTATACGGACCTAAGACTAATCTTTCTGGAATATTCCTGGCTTATGAATCCATTCATTTTTTCT
>JAUIKU010000171.1 GCA_030430675.1 Bacteroidia bacterium
GCTTACCAGGGTGTGTGTCCCACTTGATTGGACCTGATAGTTGATCATTCCTGCCTCTTTTGTAGACCAACTACAGAGCACATCTGTTGGATAAAGTTTCGTCATTACAGAATGAACCAGTTGATGCTCTTTCCGGTATATTATCCTGGAAGCCTCCCTGAACAGCTGGCACTTCTCATGGATTTTATCCTCGATACTTTTGAATCCCGCATCATGAGCGGTGCCGATATTAGTGAATATTCCCATGGTAGGCCTTATAATACCCGCCAGGTGATCCATTTCGCCTTTTTTGGAGATTCCCGCCTCAAAAATCGCCAATTCCGCTGCCTGGTTTAACTCCCAGACAGACAGCGGTACACCGATTTGCGAATTATAGCTTTTTGGGCTTTTGACCACCACCAGATCTTCCATCAGCTGAAAAAGCCATTCCTTAATAATGGTTTTGGCATTGCTGCCGGTAATACCTAGTACCGGGATATTGAACTGGCTGCGATGAAAAGCAGCTAAAGCCTGCAGCGCAGCAATACTGTTCCTAACCGCAATTACATTGGCTTTAGCAAATTCAGCTGGCAGATGCGCAGCGGGATGCTGGACTATAAAATTGACGATATTCTGGGCCAATACTTCATCCAAATATTGATGCCCGTCGTGGTTCTGGCCCTTTATGGCGAAAAATACTGCTTCCGGATGTACCACTAATTGGCGGCTGTCGGTTAGTAACCTACTTATAACATGGTCAGAGGACAAATGGAGTATTTGTCCGTCCATGATTTCTGCTAAATCTGAAAATCTCAACATGAGCGCTTATGGTGTTACCGGGCAACCCGGATGTAACTTTTTACCCCGGGTAACGTTATTGTTAACTTAAGGAGTAAAGTTATTCAACTTAACAAATGAGCCTTTTAAATACGCTTAAATATTTTGCTTTCTTGGTACTCATACTGTCGGTAGCACTTCCCTCATACGCCAATACCAACCCTGGTAACACCAGTAAAGAGACAGCCAAGCCTAAGGTATCAGAAGAAAGTATTGAGTTACAGGACCAGAATCCGGAGAATAACGAAAAAGCAGTTGAAGACGCCTCCGATAAGGAAGATGAAGCCTCGGAGGCTTCACACAGTTCACTGAACTACTTTTTCTATATGATCTACAAAGTGAAATTTGAGGATATTTTCAAATTTCCAAACCGCAGAGGGCCGCAGAACAGCAATAGTCTCAATTTGCTGGATGTAAACTACTTGATTGACTACCTGAATTATCCCAGGCTTTAGGCGCTTACCAGGTACCTTTCCAGGTCTTTCAGGTTTAAAGCACCCTCATAAAAGGCCTTTCCAAATACCACCCCCCAAACTCCCAGTTCACGTAGTTTTTCAATGTCATCGATAGAGCTTACACCGCCACTGGCAAGCAGGCTTATTTGTGGAAACCTTTCCAGAATTTCCTTATAGAGTTCGAGTGAAGGTCCGGTCATGGTACCGTGTTTAGGTATGTCAGTGGTTTTCACATACTTCAGGCCACGATTAAAGAAATATTCGATATGTTCAAAAAGATCGATTTCCGTATCTTTCTGCCATCCCCGTATGGCTACTTTGCCGTTTATTGCATCCGCTCCCAGCATAATCCGCTCCCTGCCATAAGATAAAATCCAGGAAGAAAAATAATCGGGCCGGTAGGCTGCTATTGTGGCTGCAATTATACTTTTGGCACCGTACTCATAAGCCTTGATGATATCTCCGTCGGTATATAACCCCCCGCTGAAACTGACCTCCAGATTGGTGTGCCCGGAAATGGTTTCCAGCACTTCGAAATTGATGGAAGCCCCTCTCCTGGCGCCCTCCAGATCGACCAGATGGACCCGCGATACTCCTGCGTCTTCAAACTGTTTTGCCACCTCCAGGGGGCTTTGATCATAAACAGTTTCACGCTTGTAGTCCCCCTGTGTAAGGCGGGCAGTCCTGCCTTTCATTACCGTAATGGAAGGAATGATTTGGATCATGATTTCTGGTCTTTGAAATTTCCCCGCTGCCAGGCTTGAGAAATATGGGTTGAGGTCCTGTTCTCTATATTTTACCCGTAGGGGTAAGAATAAAACTACTTAAACTAATTTAAAGAAACAAGCTTGAAACCCTCCCCATGAATTGTCAAAATCTGGATATTATCGTCCTTTTTCAGATGTTTACGCAGTTTGGCAATATAAACATCCATACTTCGGGCATTGAAATAGCTGTCGTCTTTCCATATGTATTTCAGGGCAGCTGACCGGTCAAGTGTCTTATTGATATTCTGACAAAGCAATCTCAGTAGTTCAGATTCTTTTGAGGTTAGTTTCTGCTTCTCATCCCCAAACAGCAGCAATTGCTGGTCGTAGTGAAAGGTAAACCTTCCAAAAGTATATGTGCTCTTAACTTCCGTGGTAGTTCCGGTGGACCGTCGCAACACTGCCTGAATTCGCAGTAGCAGTTCCTCCATACTGAAAGGCTTGGTGACATAGTCATCGGCACCGATCTTGAAGCCTTCGATGGTGTCCTCTTTCAATGATTTCGCAGTTAGAAAGATCACCGGCATTTCCTTGTTTAACAGCTTGATCTCACGTGCCAGGGTAAACCCATCTTTTCTGGGCATCATGATATCCAGAATACACAGGTCATAGCTGTTGCTATTAAATTCGGATAACCCTTCCTCACCATCCCGGGCCAGGCTGGTATCGAACCCCTTTATCTCCAGATATTCCTTTAAGATCTGACCTAGGTTTTCGTCGTCTTCAACAATTAGTAGCTTCTTTTTGGTCATCGGTGTCTGTTAGGTAAAAAGATTTCGAATATGCTTCCCTTTCCAATAGCACTTTTTACGTTAATATTTCCTCCGTGTGCCTCAACCAGCGTTTTTACGTATGACAGACCGAGCCCAAATCCCTTGACATCGTGCAGGTTGCCGGTGGGTTTTCGATAGAATTTATCAAATATGCGATTAATTACCTCTCTGGTCATTCCAATGCCATTATCGATAATTCGAATCAGTATGCCTTTCCCTGGATCGTCTCTGGTGCTGATATTTATATTTGGCGGCTCGATGGTATACTTGTTGGCATTGTCCAGCAGGTTATAAATAATATTGGTGAGATGATGCTCGTCTGCAGGTATAAGTT
Source organism: Bacteroidia bacterium (assembly GCA_030430675.1). Taxonomy (GTDB): domain Bacteria; phylum Bacteroidota; class Bacteroidia; order Cytophagales; family Cyclobacteriaceae; genus SZUA-3. Next base: position 3,146 of record JAUIKU010000171.1, read on the forward strand.
TTTGGAGGGCCTTAAATTCCGTGGTAATGCTGCCGCCTTTTTTCTCTACCTGCAGCGCAACATTTTGTAGTGCTTTTTCAATAGTCTGGTGTACGTCAACAGTTTCAATCTTTAGCTTGAAATCTTCCTTTTCCAGACTGGCGATCTGCAATACCTTTTCCACCTGATTGCTCAGCCGCTGGTTTTCAGTATCGATTATCTTTAAGTATCTGTCACGGACCCCCGGGCTTTCACCTACGCTCTGATCCTGCAGGGCCTCGGTTGCTAACGCGATAGTTGAGATGGGTGTTTTAAATTCGTGGGTCATGTTGTTTATAAAATCATTCTTTACCGAGGACAGCTTCTTTTGTTTTATGATGGTAAATATGGCATAGGCAAAGCACATGACCACGATCAGGATTAGCACCAACGCCATGATAAGGGTTAGCCAGGTTTTTTGAATAAGATATAGCTGCTGCTCCGGAAAATGCACGATCAGGTAGTTGATGTTTCCAATAATATCGTTGGGGAACAAGGTGACTCTTAGGTCAGATTGCAGTAATTCAAAAGTGGCTTGCGGTTCCTCCACGTATATCAATGAATCCAGGTCCTGATTCAGCACTCCGTAATAGTAGTCGATGTCAATACCTTTGTTGGCGAGCTCCAGTTTCAGCAAAGAATCCAACTGTTGGGGCTGGAAACGGTTGGACAATTTTCTCTTACCGGTCAACAGTTCGTCCAGGATAATGGTTACCATCTCAGATTTACTTTCCAGTTTTGATTTTTCCTTAATGGAATCTGCCTTTTGTTGTATTTTCCGGATTTCCAGGGTGATATCGGGCTCATCCGGAGGACCTATGGAACGGGCTTTAAGCTGATTTTGCTGTTCAAAGTCAAGCTTGAATCCCTGTTGTTCGACACTGACCTGCAAATCGGACTGGCCTTCGGCAGTGAGACTGTCTTTCTTGATAAGCAAATTGGAGTGGGACCGGCGATCGATCAGTTGAAGGGTATCAAATGACAGGGTATCCAGTTCGCTCAGATTGAAGGATGTCTCGAAGCTGTTGCTGATGGTAAACAGCGCTTCCTGCTGTTCCAGTTTGGCCGCAACATTATTCATTGCCTGGTGAACATCCTGTTTGAATCGCTCTTCACTGATCATTAGCGAGCTGTTGATCCAGTACAGTTGAAAACTAACCAGTCCCACCAGGGAAATGCCCATTAAAATGGTTATCCAGCGAATAGTCCCCTTGTTCATTAGTACAAAAGTATGGGATTATCGGCTGATAGATGGGGATTTAACAATATTTAACATGTAGCAGGAGCAACAGCCCCGATAAATAGCGGGGGAGCATACAGAGGTACAGCAGGAGCAACAGGGAGGAGCATACAGGGATACAGCAGGAGCATACAGGGATACAGCAGGAGCAACCGGGAGGAGGGTTGTCGGCTGGCCGGGCATTACTGCAGATCTGTAACTTTAAGCTGTTTCTGATCCCAGTACTGGTCCTCATGAAAGCTATATGGGGAGGGACTGTACGCACCAACCAGGTCCACCGTTGCTGATTCTGGTACTCGCATATCCAGCAGAAAGTAGGTGGCATTTACCAATAGACGACGCACTGCTTCATTGGTCAAATCGGTGGACGATCCAATAGTGGAGGTAAACGCTTTCCCAGAATTGCCGTCCGGTAACTGGTAGGTTCGTATCCAGGCAATGGGCATCATGGGATCATTGGGATTGTAAGCTTCATCAGTGGCCGGATTGCGATCGGCTACTTCACTATCGCTAGGCCGCATTCCAAAGAACGGATCATTTTCATCATAAGCTCCTTCTCGGTTTATTACCTGTCCCATGACAAGATGTTGTGTATCGCCCGGGAGCGGTAGTCTAACTCCATAAACATCAGTAGGCCCCCAAATCTCACCATTTGGTATTCCATTTAACACAGGGTGGTTTTCAGCACCTTCTGCTATCAACCCTCTGGTACTCTGATGTTTGTGGTGTCCATGATGCGTATACCAATGTTCGCCCAGCACCAAACGTCCAAAGCCACCGTCCCAGGGGTCACCTTCCTTATTATGGTAATTACCCCAGTAAGCCCATTGGTTGGTAGTGTCTTTAAAATGAAAAGCATGGGTAGCCGTCCGTATGCCAACCACAGGCTTACCGGCCAGCAGGTATTTTTCGAAATGCTGCATCTGTTCATCGGGTAAGGCCCTGAATCTGGTAAAAACTACCATCAGGTCGGCCTGGTCCAGATGCTCAAGTCCTGGTATATTCCTGGTGTAGTTTGGGTTAACAATGCCCGTCGCCTCCGGGTCCTGAGCAAAAAGCACCGTGCATTTGAAATTGTGGTGAGTAGACAGGATCTTGGCCAACTGGGGCAGGGCTTCTTCCGAACGGTACTCCTCGTCACCGCTTACCAGTACTATATGTTTGCCGGAGTTTTCCTGTCCCATGGTAAGCAATGTTGCCGGTTCATTGGAAACGGAAAGTGTTTCTTCTGTGGTACTTTGAGGCTTACAACTATAAGTGAGGCTGATTATTAAAATCAGCAGGTATTTTAAATCAAAGTATGCAGTTGAAATTTTCATAGTTAGCATTGAGAGTTAATTAGTTCACCAGTACATCCGGGTGTTGCTCAAGTAATTCATCTGATGTATAAAATCCGTCTCTGTCAGCAGTGGCTTCACGGACTTGCTTGACCTTTTCGGGAGTGATGGCGGAGGCTTTATTGCCAAATGCGTTGCGCACATAGGTCAATACGCTGGCCAACTCCTGGTCGTTCAGCAAGCCGCGGTTGGGTGTCATGGGCACCACACCCGCATACTCCTTACCCAGCACCTTGATCGGTCCGTACAGCCCGTTTAAGGCGATCTTAATCAATCTTTCTTCACTGCCAAGCACCCACTTGGTGCCGGTCAGAGGAGGAAATCCGGAAGCGTCAAGTCCCTTGCCATCTACCTGGTGGCAGGTGACACAGGATCCGTCCCTTTCATAGACCTCTTTCCCCAGGGCAAATAACTCCTGATCGGTTCCTTCAAGCGTGTTCTTGGCAATTTCTTCCTTGGCTTCTTCCAGTGACTGACCATTCAGATGTGCTTCGGCAGTTTGATAAGCATGGATCATCCAGTTGTCAAGTTCGTGCGTACCGGCAACCTCCAGTATTTCCAGTCCCTGGTCTTTTTCCAACCAAGAGGCAGCCACAATTGCCTCCAGCCTTACCCTTCCCTCATTATCATCCGCCGCGGTCAACAATAGTTCAGGGGCATCTACCAATTGTTGTCCCATATATCTGATGGCTCTTACTGTGGCCGCCCGGATCCTGAAATCTTTGGCTTCTAATAACTGTTCTACCAGTTTTTTATCTATTTGATTGATTCCCCAGCTTACCCAAAGTGCTTCCAGCAGATGATGTTCATAACGGGGGTCTCTGCTATCCAACTCGCTTACCCAAAGTTCCAGTTCAGCCATCACATTTGAGGCCTGCCGACCCCGGAGTTCCCGCCTGGTGCGGTACCGGGTGCGATATTCCGGTAATTTAAGGTTGTCGAGCAGTTCCTTTATGCTGGCCCCGTGGATCCTGGCTGGTTCGACCAGAGGTCTGGAGGGGTAGGTGATGCGGTAAATACGGCCATGAGAGTGGTCTCTCAGAGGATCGCGGGCATTGTGCTGCATATGGCCAACCAGTATATTATGCCAGTCGACCAGGTACAAAGATCCATCCGGGGCAAATTCCATGTCCACCGGTCGGAAATTCATATCGGTTGACTGCACCAGATCGTGTCTGTGTCGGCTAACATAACCCGTGCCATCATCTACCATCATGTGTTGTTTGGTTCCTAAGAAGCCTATGGTATTGTTAACCAGTAAGTCACCCTGAACCTGATCAGGAAAATGCCGGCTGGAAACAAACTCCAGCCCGGAGGTGGGTCTTACCCGGTGCTTGTCTTCGATAAGATTAAAAGATTTATGAATGGATACGCCATATCTGGGTTTGATACTGGTAGGCATCATCCAGCGCACATCAGGTCCGGAAGTTTCAGCAAAAAAGTTCTGGCCCCATTCATCAAAGGCAATACCCCAGGGATTTGGTATGGGTATTTGCGAGGTACGTTCCAGGTGCTTGCGCGTAGGGTTGTAACGGTAGAAACCGCCGTTGGTACCTCTTACCGTGCCGTAGGGTGTTTCCACATTGGTATGTAAGAATACCCCTTCTCCCATATAAATAGCACCGGAGGGATCCGCGCAATAGGCGCTGATTACATGATGTGTGTCATGGTCATCAAACCCACTTAGTATTATTTCCTTGGTATCGGCCTGGTCATCGCCGTCAAGGTCCTTTAATACTACCAGGTTGGTACCCTGGGATACAAACACCCCCTGGTTGGTGATCTCAAATCCTGTAGGCAAGTGCAAATCCTCGGCAAAAATGATTTGTTTATCTGCCCGGCCGTCTCCATTTTCATCAGTTAATATCAGGATCTTATCGGAGGGCTTCGGATCACCGGGTCGCCAGTGAGGGTAGCTGGGCATGGTGGCCACCCACAAACGTCCGCGATTATCAAAAGACATCTGAACGGGATTAGCCAGGTCGGGAAATTCTGCTTCAGAAGCAAAAAGTTCAATTTGATATCCCTGAGCCATGGTGAAGGTGGCCATCGCCTCATCTCCGTAGAGGTACTTTGGTGGTTCCCCATTGATCTCCAGTTTAAAGTTGGTCTCTACCGGTGGCAGGGGGCTGGTTTCCCGGTCAGCCGCTGCCAGGTCCATGGTCTCTCCCAAAGCAGCCTTCCAAATTGCGCGATCCCTGATCTCAGTCATTTCCCTGATCTTTTTCAATTCAGCAGGATAATTATCCGGACCAAATGGGTTGTATCGTCGGCCGAATACGTGAACGCCATTGGGAATCTTGTAATCGTTGTGCCAAAACCAGTTCTTTTCCACTACTGCAGCATGGACCTGCGCCGGATACTCAGAGCGCTGTTTTTCACGGCCAAAAATTTTGTCTGCCAGAAACGCAGAGAACTTTTGATAACCAAGGTCATTCAGCTGTAAGCCATCGATAGTCAGTGGTTGGTCCGACTGTTCCATCCATTGCCTGCTGGGGGCAAAAGCATCTACAAAAAGGACATTATTGGCCAGGGCGACTTCTCTCATAGCTTCGGTATACAAGGCCAGATTTTGATTTTCGGCTATTCCATTGGGCAGGTCATGTATTGCCGACAGGTCTTCGAAGGCAATGGGAGAAACAAGCGCCAGCTGTGGGGAAGATTTCCCGTTGTACTGCTGGTTCAGGGTATGGGTAACGAATGCTTGCAATTCCTGTTGGTATTGCTCTAACCCGGTTGCTCCCCGGTACGATTCACTAAAACCGAAAAAGGCAATAATGATATCTGTCTGCAGCCGACTTAGCCACTGATCGGGTGTTTCAAAGTGCCCCTCACTACCGGAATTTTTTGCCAATTCGCTGTAGAATTGATCCGCTCCGGGAAAAGCCCAGGGGGACTCCCTGCCGGAATGAGGTCTGAAGCCGGGAGTATCACCACCATCACACATGTTGCGAATAAACAGCGTACTGTCGGGGAAACGCAGGTGCAGTTCCGTTTCAAACCAGCCGTAATTCATCATTCTGGAACCCAGGTTGTTCCCGATCAACGCGATACGACTGTCCTTATACAAATTCAAATGGCTCTCTTCAGGAGAACATCCGAAAAGTATTAGAAACAGGCAGCTGCAGAAGAGGGAATAAACGGGAGATAGACTTTTAAGCATCGATGGAATTTTTGCCTGGTAAGGTACAAAGGATAGGGTTGTTTGCAAAACCCCAATACAATTTCCAAATACCGCAAATTCAATTAACTTTGACCGGGGATGTTAGGTAGCATCCCTTTTTAGTTTTTGATTTTCAATTATGGAAATAGTTGATCAGCGCTATGTGATCCAGGGAGTTGATTTGCTGGACCTGACCAAAGAGTACGGCACTCCGGTATATGTTTATGACGCAGCGGTAATCGCTCGTCAGGTGGGACTCATGAAAGAGGCCTTTAAGGGTCAGAGCCTTAGGATTAAATACGCGGCCAAAGCGCTTACCAATGTTTCCATACTCAAGCTTATGCGATCACTGGGGGTAGGGGTGGACGTGGTGTCAAAACAGGAGTTACAACTGGCGCTGGCTGCCGGGTATCAACCATCAGAAATTCAGTTTACTCCAAACTGTGTAGATTTTCAGGAGATCCGTTGGGCAGCGGAGCAACAGGTGCAGGTAACTCTTGATAATATCCCCATGCTGGAGGAGTTTGGAAAGGCCTACGGGGCTGACAAGCCATGTTGTATCAGGTTTAACCCACACATAATGGCTGGGGGTCACCTAAAGATTTCCACTGGTCATATCGACAGCAAATTCGGTATATCCATTTTGCAATTACCCGAAATCCTGGAGGTGGTTAAACGATACAATATCACCGTCAACGGACTTCATATCCACACCGGTTCCGACATCCTGGACACAGAGGTTTTTCTAAAAGGGGCTGGTATTTTACTGGGGGTTGCAAAGAATTTCCCATCGCTTGAATACATTGACTTTGGAAGTGGCTTTAAGGTGTCCTACCAGGAAGGCGACCCGGCCACCGATATATTCGATTTGGGAAAGCAACTTAAAGTGGTTTTCGGTGATTTCTGTAAGGAATATGGCCGGGAGCTGGAACTTTGGTTCGAGCCCGGTAAATTTTTGGTTAGTGAGGCAGGTATGTTACTGGTGAATGCCAATGTGGTAAAGACCACTCCGGCTACAGTTTTCGTGGGGGTAGACTCCGGTATGAATCACCTGTTGCGACCGATGATGTATGATTCCCATCACGAGATGATCAATATTTCTAATCCCAATGGTCATACCAGGGTATACGCTGTCGTGGGTTATATCTGTGAAACCGACACTTTGGGGTGGAATGTGACTCTTGCTGAAGTTACCGCTGGAAATATAATTGCCATTCAAAATGCGGGGGCCTATGGATTCAGTATGGCCTCAAATTACAACAGTCGCCTGCGACCGGCGGAGGTACTGGTTTTAAATGGGGAAGCACACCTGATCAGACGCAGGGAGAAGCTGGACGATCTACTTTCCACGCAAATCGAAATTGAGCTCTAGCTTATTGCCTGAGAAGTGTGGAATTCACAGATCCAACAGCAGGTTACCACCCCTGCGAAACCTGCTTTTATCCAGTGGAGGCAGGTGCCTCTCCCGGTAGTATTTGGCTAAAGCTGTCTTAAACATTTGCGCGATCATAGCGGCCATGCTACCCGAACCTTTTTGCCTGCGATGCCACTGCGAATCATTTAGACTCCCTTCATGGCAGGCGGCGATTTGATTCAATACTTTCGAAGCCTGTGCCGGGAAAGATTTTTGCAACCAATCCTCAAAAAGTACTGCGATGGTGCCATTGAGCCTGACTACCGTATATCTGGCGGCCAGGGCACCCCTGGAAGCGGTTTCTTTCAAAATATTT
>JAUIKU010000172.1 GCA_030430675.1 Bacteroidia bacterium
CCGGACACTCCGAATTGCTCGTTCTGCAGGTTTTCTTCGATGGTTTCTGTCAGCCTGCCGAGCAACTGGTGGTCCGCGGAAGCATGCTGATTCATTTGCTGGTTTCTGTATTTGCTGCCAATTCGGGCAACATTGATGCAGACCCGTTACTGCTTCCTTCAATATACTCAATTAAATAATTGGATGCCAGAGCGGTGGTAAATTACAAATTACGAATTATGCCCTGCCTGCCAGTAGGAATTACGATAAATGATGAGTTATCTTATAAAGCGCAGTTTATTGATTGAGGACCATAGGCTCCAACGAATCAGTTTTGCCTTTCTGAATTTTCATATATTCCATATAGTTTTCCAGAAATCTGTTTTCAATCTGGTGAATTACATAGTAACCGGGATCTGAATCGCTATGCCCGTTTATAAATTCCTGGCTATGATTTTGGAAATCCATGTATTGCTTGAGATTGGGCACCATGTACATCACATGGGCAAATTCATGACCCAGGGCTTTGACTTCATTGACCCCGTATCCAACGGTGATGGTGATGGTATTTGTACCGTACCGGGAAGTACAGACATTCTCATCGCTTCCGGATTGTCCTACACTGGTATAGGCATCCGCAATGTAAAAGTTGCTGGTGAAATAGGTAAACTCTTTTGAAACCCGGCTTACGTATCGCACAATGACACTGGTCAGGGTGCCTTCCGCATTGGTAATGTTTGACACCTGCAGGAATAACTCCGGGTCAACCTTTGCCACGGTATTGATCAATTGTGCAGTTTCAGTGTACTTCTGCAGCACCATCGCATACTGCTTTTCCAGTTTTTTCAACTGTTTTTCCAGTGTTCTGATGTTCTTACTATCTGGGGTTTTCAATATTAATTCTTCCAGATCCCGGATTTCCCGTTCCAGTTTTATTTTTTCCGGTTGGAAGCCGTTCAAAACGGCAGCTTGTAAGGTCAGGTTTGAGCACAGTAAGGCCATCATAAATACATATCGGTTCATGATTTCAGCAGTTAGGGTGAAAATTGAATTGGGATTAATTCAAAAGAGCGGGCCCACCCTTGCTGAACTTTGATACTAAATCATTCTATAGGTCTAAGGTATTTTTTTAGCCCAAGAGGCTAGTTCACCTATGGCGCAAATGCTTTAAATCATAATTGAAGTGCTTTAAATTTTGGTAAAATGCCTTATAAATGGCGTAGAAGAGCTTGTTGGGATCCAAGCCGCCACTCTGCACACCCAGAAATTGCGTATTAAAATTCCTTTTCGCCGAACTCGCTTTTAATGAACTTCGCTTTATTCCTGGTGCCGTTCAACAGGTTATAGCGCAGGTTTAGCATGATCATATCCACCTCGTACACATAATTAGTGGTGGTATAAAAATCGTCAGGCCTGGAAGTGGTAATGCGCTGTTCGTTGGCTTCCCACAGGCCCATATCCATATTGAGCCACTGCAGGGTAGCGCCCATGCGGTCATTCATAAAAGATTTGCTGATGGTAAGATTTGGTGAGAAAAACCTGGAGTCTTCTCCCTGGGCTGTGATTCGTTTGGATAAATAGTTCAGGGTTCCCTGGATGCTCCAGTTATCCGGCAGGGTAAAAGTGGTATGGGCATTTATTGAATAAACCCAGCTTTCGCTGTCGATGGGAAATCCGTCAAAAGAACCATCTATTTTATAGTTATAGACATTGGCTCCCACAAAAGCATCCCACCATTCTGTTAGTTTCAATTCTCCCCCCAACTCAAACCCGATGCTTCGCGCATCTCCTACATTGGAGTAGATCCGGTTTAATATGGTATCGTTATACACGGTATTGACCCGGTTTACCAGGTTTTTGACATACCGGTAATAGCCGGTAAGGTAGAATGAATGATTATTGATATCTTTAATAACACCCGCCTCCACCAGGTCGATGAATTCCGGAAGCAATTGCGGATCTCCCTGTTCCAGGGTTTCCGAATGCTCCCGTTCCGGAAAGGGGTTCATTTTAAAAGTGGTGGTGCGCTCCACTCTTTTACTGTAAGCAGTTTTCAGTTTCAGGTTTTCCCTCAGTTCATACTGAATGCTGGCGGAAGGATATAGCTTGACAAAGTCATAATGATAAGTGGTGTCCACCGTACCTGCTTTGTCCTGCAGTCCCAGTTCCCGGTCCATGGACTCCAGTCTTATCCCGGCGCTGTAACTCCAGCGGTTTTGTCCCCCGCTCAACTGGCCGTAACCGGAATGGATCATGCGATGGAGGTCGACATTACTGGAAAACTCCGGCACCAGTTCCCAGATCCCGGTTTGATTGTTCTGGCGCTGGTACAAAAAGTCACCGGTATGATCCAGGTTCCTGAACTGGTACCCCATTTCTATTTGTCCCCAGGAAATCGGTTTTAAGCGGTAATCCACCTGGAATCGTACCCCGTGTAATGGATTATCGTTGGTATTGTACTCATCCTGGTAAACAAAACTGGTATCGGGCCAGCCCAGGTTGCGGTTGGTGGTGGGCCCTCCCAGCAGGGTATACTCGTACAGGATGGAGGCAGACAGGTTTGATTTATCTTCAAACTGGTGACTATAGTCGAAGCTTCCCAGGGCAAAATCGCTGGTGCGAATTCGCAGGTTCTCATTATAGTACTGCATGGTGTAAACCCGCTGCCCTTCATAGATGGCGTGGTTGTCATAATAGAGAATGTCTGCAGTGCGGTCTTTACTGCGCTTTCCTCCATAGAATCCCAGGCTGTAGCGATCGCTCTGGTTGGGGGTAAACGCTGCGGTAAAGCTCCCCGAATAGTTGGTTTCATCAAAACTTCGTTCTCCATCCGAAGGAAACCGGTGAATGGTATCGTTTACCACAGTGGCTACATCACCTTCCCGGCGTCCACTGATGTCATTTCGAATATAGCTGGCGCCTAACGAAAGGTCCCATTTGGGTGTGCGGTGATTTAACGTGAAATCAAATCCGTATCTGCGGGCAGGTTCCGCGTTGTCATAGTCTTCGATGCTGGGAAAGCCCAGCTTGGCATTGACCTGCAGGAAAGTGCCCTCAGTGGCTCCCCGGGTAGTGATAATATTAATAATTCCCGCTTTTCCCTCAGGATCGTATTTCGCAGAGGGGGCGGTGATCAATTCGATGTTTTGTACTGCATTGGCGGGCAGCTGACCCAGGATGGTGGTGGGATCCGATTGTACGGGTTTGCCGTTGATCAGCACCGAGAACCCGCTAGACCCCCGGGCGGTGATCTCACCATTGGCATTGACTGCCACAGAGGGCAAATTTTTCATGACATCGATGGCGTTGCCTCCTTTTCCGGTACGGAATTTCTCCGCTTCAAATACCTGGCGGTCGACTTTGTGCATGGTAGTGACCTTTTCGCCGGTAACTTCAATTTCCTCCAGTAACTGCTGGTCTGCCTGCATGGCCACAACCCCTATATCCAGCGCCTGGTTTCCGGATAATCTTACCGAGCTTACGGTTTTGGTTGCATAGCCCATAAAGTGAGCCGACAGGTAATAAGTACCTGCCTGGATGTTTTCTATGCGAAAGGTACCGGTTTCGTCCGATACCGCACCGGATACCAAAGAGCTGTCTTTTTCCAGGTAAAGCGCTACGCTGCCATATGCTACCGGCACCGATTCGGTTTGATCAATAAGTTTTCCGGTGACCACCGATTGGGCATAACCGGCGGCAGACAGCATTAGCATTAGAAACAAACAGTTGAATTTCATGGCATCACTGACCTTGTTTCTGATGGTAATCTCTGATAGCCGCTTTTAACGCTACATCGGTCATATAATACTTGTCCATAAAATCTTTGCCCCGTTCATAAAAGGCAATACAGCTGGGGTCTTTCCTTACGTAATAAGCGTATTGATAGATTTGACTACCCAACCCGTGGTAAACAGGCATTAAATCAGTGGTTCTTTCGTGTGCCACCTGAAAATCATCCTCCCAAAGATAACGCAATCCCCATTTAGCGAATTGAAAAATGTTAAGATTATGATAGTAGGCCACATGACCCAGTTCATGGGCCAGAATGCCTACCTGAGCATCAAAGGGCAGCGATCGCAATAAAATTTCGTCAAAGTGTGTATCGCGTTGATCGTTCAATTTTACGATATACTTCCTTTTATTCCTGGGTCCAAACAGGGTCCAAATCTCGATGTCAGCCATCATGGGTGGTCCATAGTCTGTCATCACCATATCGATAGTGACTTCCCTTAGTTGCGGATAAGCCGAGTAGGCAATGGCAGCGGCTACTTCAAATCCCGGGGGCAGGCCCTTGTTGCTGCCGATGATTGCTTTAAGACTATCCAGGTCATAATGACGGTGCGCCAGGGTATCTGCAAATTGATACGGGGTAAATTCCGGTGGTTGTTGTTCGGGAGCTACCTGTTGAACCCATATGGTGAGCAGCAATAAACCAAACAGCGTTAATAGTCCCAGAATAAACCTCAAAACATATTTTACCAGGGTGTGCATTAATCGGGAATAGTATTATATTCTTATGCTATTTCCTGCTAATTTAAGCAAATAGCGCACACTGTCAGATGTTGAAAAAACCAATTTCCGCCAAGGCCAGGTTACAGTGGTCAACCGTGTCTTACATCACCCTTTTCTGGTGCCTGGTGGGCGTTCTTCAGGCACTTTACAAGTCGGTAAATTACAACGCTTCTACCGGGGAAATGCTTTTTGCTGCCCCCAACGAGTACAGTATTTTCACCTTTATACTGATCAACCTGCTGGGTCCGTTAATAGCCGGCTTTACAGCTGCTCCATTCATCGTCTTTTACCTCAAGGAACGGTTGGTAAACAAGAGTTACCCGGTATTTTTAATTATCATGGGGTTGGCCTTGTTTGCCTTTATCCTGATACTAAATACCAGCGTTTCCTGGATATTCTATTATCAGCAATCAGGGGAATTCAACCTGCGGCATTTTCTGCAGTTTTTCTTATTGGACCCCTACGCGCTGCGCAATATCCTTTCCTGGTTGATTGTTGGTTTTATCACGGTGTTTATGCTGCAGATTTCCGATAAGTACGGTCCGGGAATCCTCAATAAGTTCATTCGGGGAAATTATTTTCATCCTCAGGAAGAGCAACGCATATTCATGTTCCTGGACCTGACCAACTCTACCCCTACTGCTGAAAAGTTGGGAAATATTAATTTTTTCAAACTGCTGAACAGCTATTTCGCGGACATGACTGACAGCATCCTGGAAAATCATGGGGAGATCTATCAGTATGTGGGAGATGAAATCGTGGTGACCTGGACCCTGCCCGATGGACTTAAGGACTCCCGCTGTATCAATTGTTTTTTCGACATAGAACGGGCAATTGAGAACAGGGCGGGATTTTATCAATCTCATTTTGGGCTGGTGCCTAAATTTAAAGCGGGCTTGCACTTGGGTAATGTGATTGTAGGTGAAATTGGCATTATTAAGAAGGATATTTGCTATAGCGGGGATGTGGTAAATACCACTTCCCGTATCCTGGATTGCTGCAAGACGTACAATAATAAACTATTGATTTCCGATGCCCTGTACCGGCTGTTATCACCTGAAAATCACCAGTTGAATTTTACCGATCTGGGATTGGCACAGCTGCGCGGGAAGGACAGCGCCATGAGGTTGTGGGCGGTTGACAGGCTAGGATTAGTCCAGGATCTCCTCTAATCGTTGCCCATAGGCCTCGGCGTAATGCATCATCCCCAGGTCATTGGGGTGTGTCCCGTCTACCGTATCGTCCAGTTGTAGATTGATTTCCCGGTGGGAAAGATAATACAGGTCTTCAACGCCCTGGGATATCAATTTTTCGAAGACCTGCCGCTGGATCCGGTTAACCCTTTGGTATGCCTGCTCCCGGGTATTCTGGATGGGACCATCGCTGTAGCCTGCATGTTCCACCAAAAGTATGGGTATACCGGGCCTCCGTTGTTTCAGGGTGGAAACCGCATGGTTGATTCTTTTGGTCAACTCCTGTGCCGGATATTGTCCGGCATTGGTGAGATTGGGGAGACAATCCAGCACATAGAGGCGTGCCTCTATTTCTGCCAGCAAATCAATTAATTCCGGTTCCAGGCGGCCGTTACCGGAAAAGGCCAGATTGATCATTGGGGCATCGACCATCCGATTTACAATATTGGTCCAACCCATGCCCGGTCTCGATGCACAGCCACCCTGGGCAATGGAAGTGCCGTAAACCAAAATGGGTTTTTCCTGGCGCACAGGCAGAAATTCGAAATTGTCAGTGGTAGCCACCCCTATTTCCATCCATTTTACCTGATTGTAAAGTGGCAGATACAAACGGTATTCCCGTTCATTTCCCGGTAAACCCTGGAAATCATAGCTAATGGTATCGGCAAACTTGCGGATGCCCCGGGCCCAGTTCCAGTGGCCCTGCTGATCAATGGAATAGAGGTCAACTCCGCTTACCCCGGTAGCTGGCATGTGTTCCATGGCCAGCGATTTGGTCACCGCATATCGCACCACTATGCGATCCGCATCCGATTTGAAAGAGATCATCAGCCCCGCGGCGTGCTTTGACAGGTTCCATACGGGCTGGCGCACCGTTTCACGGGCTCTCATGGGCAAACGATCATAGGGATCCTCTGTTTCTCCGTTCCAGGCCTGGCCTTCAATTACCGCAATGGTACTTTCCACCGGATCCCGCCATATGAATTCCGATTGCGCCTGGGAGGCAATACAGAGTAAAAAGGCGGACAGGGCCAATATACCGCCTTGTATATGACTTCTAATGGTTTGTGTGTAATGCATACATCGCTAAAATATTAAAATACCACTATATCCTGTCTTGCAGTCATTAAAAATTACCGGTTCCCCTGGATCAGGCAGGTGTGGGAATGTTAGTACCAAATCTTTCGGTAAATTGAAGGTATCCCTGAATGTCCACAGGTAAGAAGATGATATTATAATAAAATGAACACAATTTTAATAAAACTGTTGCTATGTACTACTGCCTGGCTAACCTGTTTGACGGCCCCGGCGGTACCTCCTGATAATCCAGGTGGTAAGGATGACCCGGTCAGTCAATTGGTGCAATTGCTGGACCAATTGCGGACATCCACCGACCAGCCCCTGCTGGAAATGCACTTTTCTTCCCTTAAGACCATGATACTGGACACTACCCATGCGGTGTCCTGGAGCAGTGAAGATACCCTGCGGGCCGCAGAAGTGCTGGAATTTATGCAAAATGGAGGTAGTCATTGGGAAACCTATGCCAATGGTCCCAGGCCCCTGATGGTGAGCTTTAAGTCACCCTCAGACGGGAAAAACACCTACTACTGGCTGTTTCTACCGGGGAATTTCAATCCCGATGTGGATGATTACCCGTTCTACCTGGAATTACACGGTAGTGGTGGCGGCAAGAACGATAACCCCAGGAACATGCTGTTCAATCCTCTGCGTCCCCAGATAAAAGGGGTAACCGCCCAGGGTTATCGCCAGGAAGGTTTTTTTATCTATCCCTGGGGTCGCGGAGATCAGTGGTACCGGGGACAGGCAGAAACAGATATAGAGGAATGCTTGCAGCATTTTGACAACCTGTTTAAAACAGATCCGCAAAGGCAATTCCTTTACGGTTTTTCCATGGGTGGCAGCGGTGTATTTGATTTGGCACAGAAAACATCTGAGCGCTGGACTGGTATTGGTATCTATTCCGGGGCTTTCAGAGACGGGGTTACCCTGGATGCTGCCATCAAATTAGATCAGCTACCGGTATGGATCACCTGGGGGGAAACGGAGCGCCTGGCGGAAAACAACCGGAAGTTGAAAGATATTTTACTTCAAAACGGCAATGAAGTTCGCTGGGCGGAAGTAGAAGGGGTTGGTCACTCCTACCTGGGAGAATACCAGGAGGATCTGATGGATTGGTTTGTCAGGGTAAGTGCCGGGGAAAAGGGGTTTGTCAGTATATTCGATGGGGAGAGCTTTGATGGCTGGGTTGGTGACGACCCCTATTGGAGTGTGAAAAATGGCGCGATTCACGGAGAGATTACTCCTGAGACCATTATTGACCGTAACAGGTTCTTAATCTATCAGGGCGATATTCCAGCCGATTTTGAACTGAAACTGGAATATCGAATCTCCGAAAAGGGCAACAGCGGTATCAATTACCGCAGTGAGGTAGTGGAAGGCATTAATTATTATGCCTTGGCAGGATATCAATTCGACCTGGACGGTGCCAAAAATCTTACCGGAAGCAACTATGAGGAGAGAAATCGCTCCACTCTGGCCAGCATTGGCGAAGTAACTGAACTGCCCACTGTTGAAGGCTCCAGGTCCCTGGAACCGAGGGTGAAGAATTACTGGACTGCCAGGGTGGTCACCGATACACTGGGAACCCGAACACAACTGACCGCTCATATTAGGGATGGACAATGGAATGAAGTGCATTTAATAGTCAGGGGTTATCACATGCAGCATTTTGTGAATGGCGTACTAATGAGTGAAGTAAGGGACCAAGACACCATTAATCGGCGCAAAGATGGGTTGCTGGGGGTACAGGTTCACATTGGCCCACCGATGACCATTGAGTATAAAAATATTAGAATTAAAGATTTAACTAAATAAGTTTAATTATTTATTAATCAGTCATATATAATTTATAACAAGATATTAAGCAAGCGGGTGTGCTGTTGTGCGCCAAACACATCTTTATCTCCTGGTCCTCCTGATAATTGTGGCCGCTGAATGGTGAACTTTATAGCATTGACCGGATCGAAAGTATGACTTTCCACAGTAGATTGATCGACTCTGAACATTTTCGCCAGCTGGCTTGAATCGAATTTACCGGATAGAATAGCCCGTTGATACCAGCTTGGGGATTCAAAAATAACATCAAAAGTAATCAGGTTGATCCCTGAGTTTTTGCTGCGGATTACCTTGGCAACCTGCTTCAGGGGAGTTTCAGGCGTTTCGGAGGATGTGACAGGGTCAATTGATATTGCTTCCGATAGCGCAGGTGCCATCTCATGCTCAGATGCTGACCCCTGGAATTGGTACCGGGGTCTGATGCCGGGCAGGGGTTTCCAGGTTTCCCCGTTCAAATCCATGAGTTTTACTTCAAATAACTGCTCGATCAGCTGCTGTTCATAGGTTAAATGATGCAGGCACCACTGATAAACCTTGCCGGTGGAAATGCCAGAAAAGGCTTGCCTGTCTGGATCCTGAAACGCTGTAATGGATTGCCTTTTAATTTTATCTTGTTTCAAAGCCGAATCGAGCGCTGGAGCTACTGTCTCCAGCAGAGCCAGCGGATTTTCGCTATCAGCTTCAATAAACTCGATTTCACAACTGTTGCTGAGTTCGGGGTGTTCCTGAGCTAAAATGGTCAGCACTTCATTTTGTATATCCGGCCATTTTGACCTAAATACCGGGTCTCTGGTGCCTGCAATAAAGCAATAACGGTAGACGCCATTGTGCTGGTCCAGTAAAATATCGCTGGGTGAAAAAGGAAAAGCCAGGTTGCCTGCGGTTGACAATCGTCCATGGTAGCCATAGTGCAGCAAAGTCGACCGGATAAATGCCAGTGCATCCCGGGTTTTTTCCCGGTTTTCACCTCGAACCATAGTTATGATGCCCATTTCCGGTACCTGGGAACCATTATCAAAGATTTCCACCGCATCGTGGCCATAGACTCTAATATCATCCGATACCTTGAACCCCTGTTTCAGAGGTACCAAAGATATAACCCGCTCTCCCACCGGGGCACTTGCCTCGATTTTAACGCTGTAACGCTCAGGAGTGAACTCACTGCCCGAAAAACCCGCCTTTTGCCGATCTACCTGGTAAAATCTGGTGTTTTTGATGTTTAAAGTTCCTCCGGGAAGATGGAAAACATCCGGCATGGATTTTTCATAGAGCGTATGGGCGGCGATGGATCGGGCAGTAGCCACTCTTTGTGGGTTGGTAGGATAAAAAACGGCTTGCTCTTCCGTTAATTCCGCCACCAGGCAATCACTTCCGGATCCCGGTTCACAGGCTATGGCCCCGCATTCCAGTATTTTCGCCGCATGATAGGCCAACCCCCTGGGGTATCCCTTTCTTATGGCATCTGCCGCAAATACCGAAGGATCATAGCAGCGGCCGCAAATGATGATTTTCGCACCGGCATCCAGCGCTGCTATTATGGGCTCACTGCCCATTTGTGCCACCGCTACGCTCTGATCTGGCAATTTTTTGTCCAAATCAGGCATACTTCCCAGTGGTTTCAGGGTTTCAAGCCGTGATTCCAGCATGGAGACCGGAATATCACTAGAAATAACCGCGACCCTTACCGATGCCTGTACCCGTTCCAGAATCTGCCGGGTAATATTTACAATATCTTCGATTTGAGGAGATGAGCCGGCAAAACCCGCACTACCGATCACCAGAGGACAGTCTTGTTGTAAAGCCCCTGAGATAATGAGTTCCAGATCCCGGATTAGAGCGGTTTCAGCGCAATAATGAGCTCCGGAACCCAGGTAATAGGGGCCGGCATCCATGGACCCGGCATCTACCGCAATCAGGTCCAGTTTTAATTTCATGGCGCGATGGAAGGATTCTTCAGGAAATCCATAGCCGAGTATGGCGGTTGGAGAGAGAATCCGGTACATCAATCCTGAGTGGTATTATCCGCTGAAATT
>JAUIKU010000173.1 GCA_030430675.1 Bacteroidia bacterium
TGGCTGACAACTATCAAAAAGCTACCAGGGCGCTGCCACCACTAAAGATTACCAATGTCAAAGCAATAGCTACCCAGCCACACAGCATCGAACTGATCGTGGTTAAAGTAGAAACCAGTGAACCTGGCCTGTATGGTCTGGGATGCGCCACCTTTAGACAACGCGCCCATGCCGTGGTACCGGCAGTGGATAAATATCTGAACGACCTGTGCAAGGGACGGGATGTCGACAATATCGAAGACATGTGGCAATCCGTATACCAAAGCTCCTACTGGCGCAATGGCCCGGTATTAAACAACGCCTTGAGTGGATTGGATCAGGCGCTCTGGGATATCAAAGGAAAACGGGCCAATATGCCGGTCTATCAACTATTAGGAGGCAAGTGTCGTTTTGGAGTGGATTGTTATGCCCATGCCAGCGGTACCAGTCCGGATGAAGTGGCCCAAAGTGTTCGGGGCTTTATGGATAAAGGATTTCGGCATGTTCGTATCCAAATGGGTGGATATGGCGCTACCCAGCTTTTAGGTGGATATGGAGATAACTTAACCGCAGTGGAGCCCGATTTTAAGAAAGCTGGTTTCGGCAAAGCCGATGATAACTACATGGACTCTGTGGTCTATACCAAAAGTGTGGTAGACATTTTTGATAAAGTAAGGGAAGTCTGTGGTGAAAAGGTAGAGTTGTTACACGACATACACGAACGGGTACAACCGCTGGAAGCTATTAACCTAATTAAGCAATTGGAACCCTACCGGCCATTCTTTATAGAGGATCCTTTTTCCCCGGAAAATAACCGCTACTTTAAGCTGTTAAGGCAACACACTACCGTGCCAATCGCTATGGGCGAGTTGTTCAACAGCCCTCATGAGTGGATTGACCCCATGAAAGATCAGATGTTTGACTTTATCAGAATTCATATTTCTCAGATCGGAGGAATTACCCCGGCCATGAAGGTGGCCAGATTGGGAGAGGCTTTTAATGTCCGCACCGCCTGGCATGGTCCTGGTGATGTATCCCCGGTAGGTCATGCCGCCAATGCCCATATTGACTTTGCGGTATGGAATTTTGGCATTCAGGAATCTGTTAATTTCAGCGACCGCATTAAAGAGATATTTCCCGGTGCTCCCTACGTGGAGAACGGCTATATGTTCGTAAATGAAGTTCCGGGACTGGGGGTTGATATCAATGAAAAATTAGCCGCTAAGTTTCCTATTCAGGATGTCCAGATGAATAACTGGACCCAGTTGAGGAAAATGGACGGAACCGTTATCCGACCCTAGAACACGTCCGGTCCGAAGAGACTTTTACAATTAGGGATAATTCCTTACTTTGTGGGGCCTCTGGTAATATGAACGTGCATTCTGCAGTACATGTATCTTTGTCGGTTTACTCAATAGCTACTCAATGAAGAATCTGGACACGCTTGATTGGATTTTTATATCCATATATTTTTTAGTGTTGTTCGGTGTGGCTGTTTGGGTAATTCTCAAAAAGAATGAAAACACCGAAGATTACTTTCTGGCCGGTAGGAACATTGGCTGGTTTGTAGTGGGTGCTTCCATTTTTGCTTCAAACATAGGTTCTGAACATGTAGTGGGTCTGGCCGGTACTGGTGCCAGTGACCGTATGCCTATGTTGATCTATGAACTGCACGCTTGGTTGGTGGTGATGCTGGGCTGGGTTTTTCTGCCATTTTATGCCAGAAGCGGGGTATTCACCATGCCGGAGTTCCTGGAGAAGCGGTTTAATGCCAAGTCCCGATGGATATTGTCAATCTTTTCCATTGCCGCCTATGTGTTGACAAAAATATCAGTGACCATTTATGCCGGTGGGGTGGTGGTTTCCTCACTGCTGGGAATTAATTTTTGGGTAGGTGCACTATCAACACTGGTACTAACCGGTATCTATACCATTCTGGGTGGTATGCGGGCGGTAGTCTATACAGAAACTATTCAAGCCGTAATCCTGGTACTGGGTGCTGGTGCACTTACTGTGATTGGACTATCACATGTTGGTGGATGGGGAGCGTTGAAAGCAGCTGTTGAACCTGGTTATTTCAATATGTGGCGTCCACCCAGCGATCCGGAGTTTCCCTGGCCCAGCCTGTTTATCACCAGTACCATTGTTGGTATCTGGTATTGGTGTACTGATCAATATATCGTGCAACGGGCACTGACGGCCAAGAATCTAAAAGAGGGCAGGAGAGGTACTATTTGGGGAGGGTTCCTTAAACTCTTACCTGTTTTCTTGTTCCTGATACCGGGGGTGATCGCTTTGGTAATGAAGCAGAATGGAGAAATCCACTGGGACAGTCCGGATCAGGCGTTTCCGGTGTTGATGAGTAATCTACTGCCCTCAGGACTAAGAGGATTGGTGGCGGCAGGATTGCTGGCTGCCCTGATGAGTTCGCTGGCCTCAGTATTTAATTCATGCTCAACGCTGTTTACCGTTGATATATATAAAAAGCTAAGGCCGCAAACATCAGAGAAACGATTGGTACAAACCGGAAGAATAGCCACAACTATTGTGGTGATCCTGGGTGTACTGTGGATTCCCATTATGGCTAATATTTCAGGGGTATTGTACGAGTACCTGCAAAAGGTGCAGTCATATATTGCTCCCCCAATTACCGCGGTGTTTTTAATAGGAGTGTTTCACAAACGAATAAATGCCCAGGGTGCTTATATAACACTGGTTTCGGGATTTATAATTGGTGCCCTGAGGATAATACTGGAATTGACTAAAGATAGTCTGTCTGAGGGCAGTATGCTGCATACGCTGGCGACCATGAATTTTCTGACTTTTGGAGCTTATTTCTTTCTTTTAAGCGTACTGATCCTGGTGGGGGTTAGCCTGGCCACTCCGGCACAACCGGAGGAGCAGGTGAAGGGGTTGACTTTCAGTACCCTGACCGATGAGCAAAAACAGGCCAACAAAAACAGTTATAACTGGGTCGATATTGTCACTTCGCTTATTGTGGTGGGAGTGGTAATCTATGTGATGACCACCTTTGTAGGGTAATTGAGTTTGAGTTTGAGTGTGAGTGTGAGTTTGAGCAACTTTTAATCTTTAATTGAGAAGCCTGTTTCCTGCTCGATTTCCAGTAGCCGGTTGTACTTGGCCAGACGCTCAGATTGAGTAACGGATCCAATTTTGATATAATCTGCCTGCCAGCCTACTGCCAGGTCAGATAGCCAGTTATCTTCTGTTTCACCACTTCGAGCACTCACTGTGATCTTCCAATTCGCCTCTTTAGCCAGTTTAAATGCTTTTAAAGCCTCGCTGAGCGTACCTATTTGATTAACCTTGAGTAATAGTGCATTGGCTCCTTTTTGACTCACGGCGCGTTTTATTCTTTCAGGGTTGGTACAGAGAAAATCATCACCCATGATCTCGCACTGATCACCAACGGCTTCTACCAGTTTTGGCCAGAATTCCCAATCATCTTCTGCCAGCCCATCTTCGATACTTCGTATCGGATATCTTGTTGTCCATTCGGATAGCACATCGATCATTTGAGACCCACTGCTTCCCTGAGTGGTGAGAAAGTATTGATCATCGTGGTAGAAATGGCTGGCGGCGATGTCAAGCGCCAGTTGTACCTCTTCTCCCGGGCGGTATCCCGCTTGCTCTATGGATTCCAATGCGGTGTCGAATAATTCCGTCAGGCTGCCAAATGGGGGAGCCAATCCTCCTTCGTCCGCGGTTAAAGCGCGCATGTTAAATTTATTCAGGCATTGAACGGCAGCGGCTTGGTATACTGCGTATGCACATTCCATTACTTCCGAAAAGCGTTTCTGCATAGGCACTATTAACAGGTCCTGCAGGGGTATTTGTCCTCCTGCATGCTTTCCTCCGCTAAAAAGATTTATAGTAGGTCGCGGCAGGTGCGTTAAGCTGGAACCCACCAGTTGTTGATAATAAGAGAACAAGGGTTTATTGTTGCTCAGGGCCAGGCATCGGGAAAAGGCCAAAGAGACAGCCAATAATGCATTGGCGCCTAGCTTGGATTTGTTTGAGGTGCCATCCAGGCCGAGCAAGTATTCATCAATATCTGCTTGACAATCAAAGGTTTTACCAGAGATACTTAAATTAATTGATTTATTTATGTTAGCTACTGCTTTGCGACAACCCAAGCCGTCATAGCGCTGTTCCCCATCTCTCAACTCGTGAGCTTCCGATCTTCCGGTCGATGCCCCTGAAGGTACCGAAGCCGAGGCGCGAATGTTATTTTCTATTTCCATGTAGGCCTTTACTGTTGGTCTGCCACGACTATCAAGTATTTCAAGACCCCGAACTGATATTATTTTAGGCATGGATCGTAGTTGTAGTTAATTGAATTTTGATTCCTCCTCTGCCAGTCGTCTGCCAAATTCAGCTACCAATTCATCTACAGAATCCGGAAGCGAATCAATAAGACCCAGGGCAACGGACTTTTGTATTTGCCGCTGGGTGTAATTTAGATACTCCACCGGTGAGAGACCGCTAACCCTGGCTAACAGACAAGCTACACTGTGCTTTATGGCGCGACATTCCGATTGTTGGTTAAGTTTTGCATATCCGGTTTGGTAATACCGAAAGAAACTCAGAATACCTTTTAAGAAATCACTGCGATAACTGCTGTATAAGTTTGCCTTGCTTAGCAAATGAGCGGTAAAGAATCCCAGGTCAAAGGTGCCATCTCCAAAATGTATTACTTCATGATCGAGGAGAATAAGCTGGTCATTTTTAACCAGCAGGTTTTTGGGACTGTAGTCACCATGAGTTACGGTGTAGCCATTCGATCTGGTTTCAATGATCAACTGGTTTAAAAAATCCGATGACTTACTGACTTGCCTAATGCATTCGTTATAATAAGGCTCAATTCTCAGACTTTCAAAGAATTGGCGGTTATAGAAGAGACCGGGTATGGTTTCTCTATTCTGTCCTTTGTGATGTATTTGGCCAAGTAGATATCCGGCTTTTTCAAACAATGAAATCCTGGGGCCAGAAGTCATCAAAAGTTCCTTCAGGTTGTCAAAAGGAGGTATGACTGTCTCCATTGCCAGGATAAATTTGTCACGGTCTTCGAACACAAGTCTGGGACAGACTCCCGGAAGGTTCTGATGAAACCATTTCATGCCTTCCGCTTCATAATAAATTCGTTCAGGAGAGCTGAACCAATCTCCTTTTACTCTTAATTTGGTTAAAGCTTGCTTTAACACCCATGAGGTGCCGTTAAAATCGACTTTCACTGTACGATTGGAAACACCTCCGTGCATTGGCGTTATTCGTGGTGAAACACTTTTAGGAATACGCTTTTCACCTTGCAGGTACTGCGCTAATGAATTTGAATCTTCTATGTTTACTGCCTGTACCAGAATCCTTTACTACTAAATTCGCAATTCGTAATTCGTAATTCGCAATTCGCAATTTCTAATTCAATAAAGTATTCCCTTCACCGGTACCACTGGGGGAGGCAACTCTTTTTCACCCAGCATCTCCCTTAAATCAATTTCTATAGTACGACAGATAGCACTCATGGGTGTATCGGAGATGGTATTCTCAAAAGGATCCCTGAGGCTTCTGCTAATTTTTTCCAGTGTGAGGAATACATAAGCCACAATGATCCTGGTAACCAGGATTTCCCAGTTAAATTCATCATACAGACTAAAAATTAAACTAAAGGCGAATAACCAGGTGAATACGGTGGTGATGTGGGTATAAATTCGCGGAAACACGGTATTTTTAATTCTTTCACACCCGCCCTGGATATTATAAAACTCATTAAGGGTGTTATCGATTTGCATATACCGAAAGTCATTCTTGTTGTCTCTGAACAGAGATTTCAATGACTGGGCCTGATTCTGTATCAGTTGTGTGGGAACATTGGCGCTTTCAATTACGGACTCTTTTTCGGCAGGGTCTAAAAATGGATCCAGTTCCTGGTAGTTGGTCTGATTTCTTAGAGAAAGCCTGACGGCATTGATATATCCCAGGTGACGGTAGATTAACTGTTGTTTGAGTCTCGACAATTGGTCGGTAGTATTGGACTCCCCAACAACTTCGGGAGTGAGCAGGTTGGTTATTTGTCGGGCAAAACTTCGGCTATAATTGACCATGGATCCCCATAAGATCCGAGCTTCCCACCAGCGATTGTAGGATTCGTTGGTTTTAAATGCCAAAAAGAGGGATATAACCGTGCCAAATACGGTTAGAGAAGGCAGTAAGGTGGTGGGTTCTTCAACTACTATTAGTCGATTGCAAAGCCAGGTTGCCAGGGCTATGGAAAGCACTCCCAGCATAATCTTCCAGGAATACCTGACTATGAACGACGTTGGAACTTTTTCAAAAACAACCATGGCCCACTACCTTCTTTAGCAGTCGGAGAGTTTCTCCGACGGAAATTTTCCAATGCTATAAAATATTGGGGGAATTTAAAAATTTATATCCTCAGGCAGGTACCTGGCAGCCAGGTCCTGGTAGTAGGGTCGCAGTTCCTCCACATTCGGTGGCACCGGTGATTTTGAGTAGAGATCATAGGGGTTGAACAAATCCACCCATTTAAACATTTTGTGATCGTGATCATTCATCAGATGATCGTAGGCGTGTTCTCTATGCTGTGCGTAGAAAGAATGGTAGCGGATCATATAGCATGCCGGTTCGGGCAGGTATTCTTTGACAACCTGGTATAAGTATTCGTCATGTCCCCATGACATATGTACCTGGTGTAGCCCGCAGTTGGGCTCATAAACTCCATATTTCGTGTTGTAACGGGGATCATTATGGTCGGGGTTTAAACCAAAGAACTCCGGATAGACGATTTTATCCGAAAATCTACAGCCTACCGGGAAGGTATCGCCGGTCACCGCCCATTGAGGTTCTCCGAACAGGCAGAGCACCTTCCCCATGTCGTGCAAAAAGCCGGTGAGAACGAACCAGTCAGGGTGACCATCAGCTCTGATGGCTTCGGAGGTCTGCAAAAGGTGTTGGGTCTGATTCAGATCAATATCGGGGTCGGAATCATCCACAAGGGTATTCAGAAATTCTACTGCCTCCCAGAATTTCATGGTTTTTTTATTTAACTGGTTGAACTCCTGTTCCTTATTCAGTACAAATTCGTATGTCTGATTTTGGTGGTTCAAGCGATAGAATTCTCTTACGGTATCTCTTTCAGGATCATCGTAGTTGCGATAGTGTTCCTTTTTTTTACCGTTTTCGGGGTATCGTGCCAGAAGATCTTCTTCCCAAAGCTCATCTGTACGGTGGAGTTGTTGTTTATCCATATAGTTAATTTACAACTTACAGTTGATAATATCTAAAACAACAGTTATCAAACCTTACAAATCTCAGGCCCCATGCCCCATGCCCCATGCCCCATGCCCCATGCCCCATGCCCCATACCCTGCACTCCAAGAATTGATTCCCTGTCCTAATTACCTAGCCAGATATATATCAAAACAATGGTGATCACCAGCACTATACTCATAGACCTGGTATACTTCCAGGGAGTTAACTGGATCCTGGAAATGGAGACAGTTGTTTTGGGAATTTCGCTCTTTGGGTAAAAATGTGACAGTACCAGCATGATTAACAGGTTTAGTATAAACTCAATGCCCCAGATATGTACAAAATGAATGTCGACAATTAAAATGAATGTAGTAAGAATATAAAATCCCAGACCAAACAGTAAGGCCGTTTTGGCAGCAATGGCACTTACTTTCGGTAAAAACAACCCCGCCAGCATTATAGAAGCAATGGGGATAAAAAATATGCCGTTTAACTGTTGTAACAATTGGTAGAGTCCTTCGGGAGCACCAGCTACCAGTGGAGCTGCCAGAATCGCTGCAATGGCCAGGATTATGGACACGGTCTTTCCCGCCATCACCATTTGATGGTCACTGGCAGATTTATTTATAATCCTTTTGTAAATACCTTCACTAAAAATAGTGGCGGTACTGTTAAGTACGCTGTTGAAAGTGCTTAGTACCGCTCCCATTACCACAGCCGCAAAGAACCCCACTAATCCTGCCGGTAATATCTTTTTAACCAGTTCCGGATAGATAAGATCTTGTTCATGGTACATACTGTCTCCGAAATAGTAAAATCCGATGACTCCTGGTACCACGATAATAATGGGTACCAGTATCTTTAGCACCCCGGTATACAGTAAGCCTTTTTGTGCTTCGGCCAGCGAAACTGCTCCAAATGCCCGCTGAATAATGGTCTGATTCATGCCCCAAAAGTAAAGTTGATTAATGATCAGTCCTGTGAACAGGGTGCCAAAGGGCAATACTGAATCCGGACTGCCAATGACATTAAATTTTTCAGGATTATGGTGGTAAACTTTCATTAAGCCGGAGCCAATGTTACCCTCCCCAATATCCCATAGCGCCAGTACGGGAACCAGCAGTCCTCCCAGGAATAAGCCAATGCCGTTGATAGTGTCGCTGTGCGCTACTGCCTTGAGACCTCCAAATACTGCATAGGCGGATCCAATTAACCCGATACAGATCACGGTGATCCAAAGCCCGGTGGTCTTACCTACATTGAGAACCGCTGATATATCAAATATGCTTTCCAGATTAATAGCACCAGTGTAGAGTACTATGGGCAAGAGGGTTACCACAAAAGAGACCAGCAAGAACAGCGCCACCAGGGTACGAGTGGTGCCGTCGAATCGCTCTTCCAGGTATTGCGGTATGGTGGTAAGCCGCATTTTTATAAAAGTAGGAATGAAATAGTTGGCTGCTACCACCAAAGCCAAAGCAGAGGTCACTTCCCAGGAAATTATGACAAAACCGTTTTTGTAGGAAGAGCCATTCATGCCGATAAGGTGCTCTGTAGAAATGTTCGTCAGCAACATGGAGCCGGCAATTACCACTCCTGTCAAACTTCGTCCACCTAAAAAATAACCCTCCCTGGAATCCAGATGGTCATTTCTTAGTTTGTACCAGCTGTATATCGCTACCAGTGCAGTAAAACCAATAAAAGACAGTGCGGTCAACATATTCGAATTAACAATTAACAATTAAAAATTGGCAATTAGATCAACTACTCCGGCTTTAAACTGTTAGTTTGGTACAGAAAAGCAACTTAATACTCCGAATAAGTTTTGCACCCAGTTAAATTTCTTTAATTTCCTATCCGTAAAGTTTATTGGAACCGATCAGAATCATATTAGTAAACATACACGGTTTGCTCAAGGGGAGCGGACTGGAGATTGGCCGCGATGCCGATAATGGGGGCCAGACCAAATATGTTTATGAGTTTGCAGAGTATCTTTCCCAAAGCCCTCTGGTGGAGCAAGTTCATATTTTTACCCGCCTCATCGATGACAAAGCGCTATCACCGCAGTACGCAGTTCCCATAGAAGTTCTCAACCCCAAACTGGATATCAGGAGGATCCCCTTTGGGGGTAAAAAATACCGATTAAAAGAGCAATTATGGGCTTATCTTGACGACTTTGTCAGTGAAGCCATTAAGCATATCAATAAGCACGATATCTTTCCCGATTGGATTCACAGTCACTATGGCGATGCCGGTTATGCTGCGGTAGAGCTGTGGAGCATATTAAAGGTCCCCTTCGCTCATACCGGCCATTCGTTGGGAGTTCATAAGAGGAAAAAGATGCTGGGGGTAGGGATGACGGAACAGGAAGCTGATAAACAGTTTAAGTTCAAACAGCGTATTCCGGCAGAAGAAGCCACACTGGCACTGGCTCAGTTCATCGTAACTTCCACGGAGCAGGAGATATCTTCCTACCAGGATTATGAAAATTTTTCCGCAGCGGAATACCATGCCATACCGCCGGGAATAGATACCGAGAAATTCTTTCCTTATTATCAGGAGAAGGTAGTGGAAGATATGGGACCGGAAGAAATGCAGCGCAAGTACTGGGTAGGAGAGTATATCGAAAAGTTCCTATCCAATCCTCATAAACCATTGATAATGGCACTGTCGAGGCCTGATCGCAGAAAGAACCTGCATACGCTCATAGATGTATACGGTCAGTATCCCGAATTGCAGAGTTTGGCCAATCTGGTGATTTTTGCCGGAATACGAAAAGATATTAACCAAATGCCACCCTCTGAAAAAGAGGTTCTAACCAACATCTTGCTTTTGATGGATAAGTACGATCTATACGGAAAACTGGCAATCCCTAAAAAGCACGATGTAGAGAACGAGGTCGACACCATATACCGTTACTGCGCGGAAAAAAGAGGCGCATTTGTCAATCTCACTTTGTATGAGAATTTTGGGTTAACCACCATTGAAGCGGGCGCCAGTGGCCTGCCGGTGGTAGTGACCCAAAATGGCGGTCCCAGTGAGATTATTCCCATCTGCAAGAATGGGGTATTGGTAGACCCCCTGAAACCGGAGCAAATAAAGGCTGCATTGGTTTCAATTTTAACTGATGAAGACCGTTGGAAAGAGTACTCTAACAACGGAATCATCAATGTTCAAAAGGAATTTAGCTGGCAACGGCATGTGGAAAGGTATCTGGAACTGGTACATGAGCATATTGAAGTTATAGACGATTCGGTATCGGTGGGTCAGGTTAACCGGGAGTTTCAGTTGTTGGAACCGGTCAAGAAACTGTTGATAACGGATATTGATGGTACTCTGATCCTTCCTAAGGAG
>JAUIKU010000174.1 GCA_030430675.1 Bacteroidia bacterium
ACCTGCTTGAAAAGATTCTGGGGATTCCCGGCGCCGAGCAGAGAAATAGCAGCAACATCATTTACGACCGTAATTTTACAGACTGCATTACCAGGGTTAAACAGGGTGAATCACAGATGGCCATAATCACCAACGAACTCACTATGGAGGAAGTAAAGAAGGTTTGCTTCAGTGGCTACACCCTGCCACAAAAATCTACTTATTTTTATCCCAAAGCAGTATGTGGACTGCTGTTTGGATCAACCAAAGAAGATGAATTTCAACTTACCGATTATCCTGGCTTCTAAGTCACCCCGCAGACAACAACTGCTGGCCAGCCTGGGCATACCATTCGAAGTGAAGTCGGTCCCGGTGGAGGAAATCTACCCCGAAAGCATGCCCCCCCTGGAGGTACCTCAATACCTGGCCCAAAAAAAAGTAGCCGCATTGGCTGCCGGTGAAAAAGAAGCTCTGATCATCGGAGCGGATACCGTGGTCTTACTGAATGATCAACTCCTGGGCAAGCCCCGAACACTGTCACAGGCTGCAGAATTTCTGCGACAACTTTCCGGGCAAAAACACCAGGTTGTTACGGGTGTATGCATACAATACCAAGAAAACATATCACTTTTCCATGATATTACCGAGGTTCAGTTCGCTGATTTATCGGACGATGAGATCGACTATTACGTCAACAAATGCCAGCCTCTGGATAAGGCCGGAGCCTATGGTATCCAGGAGTGGATCGGGCTGGTAGCGGTAACCGCAATACACGGATCTTATTGTAATGTGGTGGGTCTCCCGGTGCACAGGGTGTATGCAGAAATAAAAAACCTAACGGTATAGAGCAGAGGGCAAAGGGCATGGAGCAAAGGGCAGAGGGCATGGAGCATGGAGCATAGGGCATGGAGCATAGAGCATAGAGCATAGAGCAGAGGGCATAGGGCATGGAGCATGGAGCATGGAGCAGAGGGCATGGAGCATGGAGCATAGGGCATGGAGCATGGAGCATGGAGCATAGGGCATAGGGCATGGAGCATGGAGCATGGAGCATGGAGCATAGGGCATAGGGCATAGGGCATGGAGCATAGGGCATGGAGCTTAGGATATGGAGCTTAGGGTATGAGGTATAGAGCGGGAGACTGCCTACTGCCAACTGAATTTATTCATCCTTCAGGGTATCTGCGGGATTCACATTTGCCGTGACTACCGTATGATAGCTGACGGTACCGGCAGCCACAACCACCAGCACTATGCCAGGTATTACAAACAGCCATAGAGACAACGGAATGCGGTTGGCAAAATTATCCAGCCAGCCATCCAGCAAAAACCAGCTGAGTGGCAACGAAACGACAATAGAAAACGTAACCAATTTCAAGAAATCCCTGGTCAGTAAAATCCACAGGTTTTCGTAAGAAGCCCCCAGTACTTTCCTGATACTTACTTCTTTGGTCCTCAACCTGGTCATGTACGAGGTCAGGCCAAACAGTCCCAGGCAGGCTACGAAAATAGCCAACGCTGAAAACCAGCCAAAGATAGATCCGAACCTCAGCTCGGATTTATACTGCTCGTTGTAGTAGTCGTCCAGGAAAAAGTAACTGAAAGGTTTGGTACCGTAAACTGTTTTCCAATGGGTTTCAACTCTGGCCACCGTATCCCGGTAATCGTTGGAACTCATCTTCAGCGAATAGAAATCACCGGGATTATCCCGGTACCTGAAGATGAGGGCATCATAGGCGGTTTTAGGAGATTCCTGACGGTAATCTTTGACCACTCCTACAATATTGAAAGTATCTCCCCAGAAAAATATGCGCTCACCCAGTATTCTTTCAGGGTCGGATATACCTATCCTCTTAACGGCAGATTCATTGAACACCACATTACTGTGTTCTTCCCCATAATTCCGATCAAACTTTCTGCCAGCCACCAGTTCCAGTTCGAACATGTCCATATATTCTGCATCGCAGCTAACAATTCGATACTGGTTGCTTTCTTCGTCGGTCTGACTCAGTAATCTTATTCCCCCGGCATTCCAGGCAGGGGTTCTGCCCGGCACCGCCGAGGAACTGGTAATTTGTTTTACCGAGCTTTCGGTTTCCACGAAGTTCCTGAATGAGCTATACTTGGGCGCGCTAACAGAGTCCCGCCAATCGCGGTTGGATTCGATCACCAGGGTTTGATCAATATTTACCCCCAGACCCTGACTTTGCAAATAGCCCAGTTGCTTGAAGACTACATAGGTACCGGTAATTAGGATGGTAGAAGCCAGGAACTGACAGACCACCAGCCCCTTTCTCAACAGATTGCCCCTGGAAGTCCCAGAAAATCTCCCTTTTAAAACAGTAACGGGCTGATAACCTGACAGCACCAAAGCAGGATATAACCCTGATAACAAAATTCCCGCAATCAGCATAGCTCCGAACCCCCACCAAAACCAGGAGGCCTCCGGCCAGGTATAGGAGACAGCTCTTCCTACAAAATCACTAAACAATGGGAACAAGGCCAGAATAAGCAGTGTAGCCAGTATCGCTGCAATTAGATTGGTAAAGGTCGACTCAAAAAGGAATTGTACAATTAACCGACCTTTAAGACTCCCCAGCACCTTGCGGATCCCCACTTCCCGGGCACGGTTCATAGAGCGGGCAGTAGTAAGGTTTATGTAATTGATCCAGGCAATGAACAGTACAAACATGCCGATGATCAACAGGAAGTAGGTGGCGGTCTTATCACCAGTGGGTTTTATTTCTCCCCGGTAATCCGATATAAGATGTATCTCATCCAGGGGCTGAAGATAAAATTTGATCATCTCCAGCTGCCTTCCGTCAAACTGGTCACTGTGACGGGAGGCGATAAAACCGGGAAATTTTGATTGCAGCACGTCCGGGTCTGTTTGGTCCTGAAGTACCACGTAGTTCAGCCAGCCATCCCACTGCCAGGTCCGGTTCGATTCATCGCCTCCTACCCAGGAGAGCCAGGTGTCCATAGAGAACAGCACTTCAGCTTTCATATGAGATTTTTCCGGCAGGTCCTGGAAAATTCCTGTAATCGAGAACACATTACCATCCAGAGTGCGAATGGATTCACCCACCGGATCTCGATCTCCGAACATTTTACGGGCAAAACTTTCGCTGAGAACTGCAGTGTTTAACTCTTTCAGTACCAATGAATCAACACCCCTTACCAGGGGTACAGAAAACACCTGGAAGAAATTTTTGGTAGCGAAGAAACCGTAATTGGTATCGAAGTACTGGTCGGTGTGTGCCAGTAACGGACTCCATGAGTAAAGCTTCACATAGT
Source organism: Bacteroidia bacterium (assembly GCA_030430675.1). Classification (GTDB taxonomy): domain Bacteria; phylum Bacteroidota; class Bacteroidia; order Cytophagales; family Cyclobacteriaceae; genus SZUA-3. The sequence continues at coordinate 3,277 of JAUIKU010000174.1, forward strand.
CAACCACTTCCGGGAATGCTTCCTTCATATCGATTCCGGCACCTGACGCTCCCGCAGCCCATTGGGTGGAAAGCTGCCCTTTGTTAAATCTGTCGGTTCTCACCCGGTAGATATTCTCCCGGTTCTCGAAAAACTGATCGTAGGTAACCTCATAATATACATACTGCAGGATCATAAATCCTGCTGCCATACCTATGGCCAGCCCCATAAGGTTAATAAAGGTGTACGCCCTGTTTTTCTTTAAGCTTCTTAGGGTGATGGTAAAGAAATTCTTCCACATGATTTTGATATCAACAATCTAATGACCCCTAACTTTTTAAAAGGTTGCATCACCACCAAATCCGGTTATGTCCCAGGCACTGTGACCCCTCCTTTCAATGCCTCTTAAAATCATCTGCTATTCACCTTTCAGGAACAGCAGCCTGCGCGATACTTCATCGTTTTCCGCTACCAACCGGTTAATGCTTTCCCGCTCAATATCAAATTCGTATTGATAGTTTTCAGAACCCATCAAAACCATGGAATTAAGGATCAATAGTGCTTCTGCCGGTTGTCGGGAAGCATACAAGGCCGATGTCATAACCTCCACCGGATCTCCCAAACCGGTCAAGCCCAGGTACTCCGCCGCCCTTACCCGGTTGATCAATTCTTCATCCTGCATTGAGAGACGGCTGATAGTTTCCCTAAAGCCACTGGCTTGCTCTGCAAATACACTGCAGGTAATCAAAGCCCAGTATCGCTCCCAGGGGTCGGACGATTCCAAACTGTGGGTAAGTGTGGTTTTGACCTGTTCGAATGGTTCCAGCGACAAGTCAGCAATCTCGCCATACTTAACGATGGACTCCTGGTGTGATTGCCCGAATCCTACCGGGTCCTCCAGGGCATGACGGATAAGGTAATGTTCCGGGTAAAATGACAAGTCCGGCATACTGCCAATCCAGTGGGTCAATAGTGACCGCAACTCGATTAGCGTCTGCTGGTAATTCGGATCAGCGGCCAGGTTTTTGGTTTCAAAGGGATCCTGCTCAAGGTCAAACAACATCTCCGGAGGCCTGGTTTTGAAGAACATGGCCTGTACCGGGTTCAAAACCCCTGCCCGGTATAAAGAATCCCATTGCTGATATGCCAGCATTTTATAACGGTAGTTATTCATTAACCCATCAAAGTTGAACGGCTGATAATTACGGATGTATTTATACCTCCCTTTTCTTACTGCCCGTACCAGGTCGTACTTTTCATCAAAACGGTCCGCATAGCTAAAAGCAGTATTCCTCTGGTTGAGATCCTCCACCGTGACACCGGGGCCCATGAATGGCTGGCCATCCATTTGCATGGGAACTTCCACTCCGGCCAGCCGCAAAACCGTGGGCCCGAAGTCCACAAAGCTGACCAACCCATTTATCTCTGAGGTTCCGGTGATTCCAGCCAATTCCCGATAGACAGGTGGAACATACACTACCAGGGGTACATGCAGCCCGGTTTCATAGAGATAGCCTTTGCTTCCGGGTAAAACGCCACCGTGATCACCAAAGTAAAAGATTATGGTATTGTCCAGCAAGCCATCTTCCTTCAACTGGTCCATCACCTCTCCTACTTTGCGGTCCATCTCCCGGATCTTATCCCGGTAATAGGCATTGGTGTAACGGAACAGATCGGTATCGGGGTGGTTGGGAAAAACCCTGAATGTATTGTAGGGGGTCACAGTAGAGGTGGTATCCATCTGTTCTGCATTAAAATGCAAACTGGACTCATGGGATATGGTGAAATTGTGTACATAGAAGAACGGCTGACCTGATTCGCGATGGCGATAGCTGGCCTTTTTGGATGATTCATCCCACACATCTTCTCCCTTGTAAAAATTATAATCCTCCTTACTGTTGTTGGCAGTATAATACCCCGCGTTTCTGAGGTAGGCCGGAAACATTTTCAGGTCACCGGGAAGGGGTACCTGCTGTATTTTTCTATGAAATTGAGATCCGGTGCGGGGTCCAAAACAACCGGATATTAACGCTGAGCGTGCTACACTGCACACCGGTGCATTGGAGTAGGCATTGCGAAATACAATTCCCTGACTGGCCAGCTGCTGAATATTGGGTGTCTCTACACCGTCCGGATGAAATAGTTTTAAATAGTGTATTGAATTATCTTCGGAGGTGATCCATACGATATTGGGGGGAGGAGTTTTGGGTATTTCCTGAGAGCAACCAAGAAACAGTAGGCAGCACCATAGGTACAGGAACAAACGAAGATTCATAATTAAACTATTGAGTATCAAAGATAGTCATCCGGTACCATTCTATGGCGTTTTCAAACAGAATAGCCTGTTGCTGGCTCCCTGAAAAATTATCAACTATTAAATCCAGGTCTTTAAATGAAAAGGGCACCTTGGCCCTGGTGGAGGGCAGATCGGTTCCAAACATCAGAGCTTTGGGATCTATGGCCAAAATCTGCTGCATTGCCGGGATGGGGTTAAAATCGAGCCTGCCAAAACCGGAAGCTTTTACTCTTACTCCTAATTCCACCAATGTGTAAAGTGAGGCTAAACCATCAGATGAAAGGCCAAGATGGTCAATGGATACTGCTGGCAAACTTGTTATCAGGCCGAATAAATCAGGGATATTCCGGCTATCCAAATAAAGCTCGGTATGCCATCCGTATTCATCATGCAATTTCTGCGATAGATATTTCATATCTTTTAACTCCGCAGAGCCTCCTCTGAACAGGTTAAATCGCACCGCCCGTACCCCCGACTGATCCAAAACTCTTATTTCGGAATCTCTGATATCTGCAGGAATATTGGCCACTCCACAAAAATTTTCCCCTAACTTGTTCAGGGCTGCCTTCAAATACTGCTGATCGAATGCCTGGAAAGACCCAGACACTACCGCACCACCAATTACCGCTATTTCGCTTAACCTGGTATTGTAATCATTCACTGAAAATTCGGAGGGAATAAACCCATTATTGGCCACCAACGGGAATGCCTTATCAATTATGTGGAAGTGCGCATCGAAAAGCTTCATTTCAGCGGACCTGGGAAAGTAAGTCGCGGAAATTGTATCACCACTAGTTTTTGCCGGAGTTACCAAACACCAGGTCGGTACTGCTGTAGGTATCACCGTACCGGTCTGCCAGGGTGGCCACCTGTTTCAGGGCATCTTTTAGCTGCTCTACTGTCAATTCTTCCAGGGGATGGGTAAATGAGGACCACAGCAAACCCTGATACAGACTGTATTTGGCATCCAGGGCACGATCAAAATTCGCTTCGAGCAACACTTTCAGGTCATCACTATCAAGGTTTTCCTCTTCCAGTATGGGTGTCATTATCCGCATTCTGTTGGCAGATTCATCAGTTATTACAAACAGTTCCCGGCTCATGTAAACGATTTTCCAGCGTCCGGGTGAATCTTCACTACCGGGAATCCGGTCCACTTCACTGGCCACCCGGAACAGGATTTTTTCCATTTTTTCCTTGGACATTTTATCGAAAGCCGATTGTGCCTGGGAAACATCTGAGCAGACCAAGTAAAAGCCCAGCAACAATGCGATGGGATATTTCATGGTAGGTAGCCTTTTCTATCTTCAATTTAATAAAAAAAGCCCGCTATGGGGCTATTTGTGCAACTATTTAATTGTCAAATACCGTCATTCTTCCCGGTCTTTTCTTTCTTCAGCCTGCTTGATCTTATCACCGTCTTTTAGTCTCTTCGACACCGTAAGAAACGGACCCGATACTACCTCCATATCCCGCTCAATGCCCTCCAGGATCTCAATATTGTCAAAATCACTTATTCCGGTTTTAACCTCGCTCATTTTTGCCACTCCATCCTGATTCACGAAAACCACTTCCAGCATCTCCCGGCGCTGGTCATCCTGTGAGCGTTCTTCGTTTTCACCTTCCAGATCTTCCTGATCCCTGGTGGTCACCGCTGCCAGTGGTACCATCAGTATATTATTCTTTTTATTGGTGAGTATATCCACACTGGCAGTCATCCCCGGCCTGAAGGGCGAGCGTTTGGTCTCCTCAATTAGGTCCTGGTAGGATTCGTTCAAGATCCTGATGCGCACTTCAAACTCGGTAACAGCATCCGGAGAAGCCTTGTCATTGGCGGTGTTGGCTATTTGAGTAACTACTCCCTGAAACTCCCTGCCGGTATGTGAATAGGCATCCACATCTATTACTGCAGTATCTCCTACGGAAACCCGGATAATATCATTTTCATTAACGTCCACCCTTACTTCCATGCGGTTGAGGTCCGCTATTCTCAACATCTCGGTTCCTGCCATCTGTGAAGTTCCTACTACCCGCTCCCCTTTCTCCACGCTTAACTTCGATACTATGCCATTCATGGGAGCGAAAACACTGGTTAGGCTCAGGTTTTCCTGGGCTTCATCCACAGAGGCCTGCGAACTGGCCACCGTGTAACGGGAAGCCTGGACATTTTGCCTGGCCGATTCAAGCTCCTGCAGGGCTTTCTGATAATTGGCTTCAGCCAATTCAATTTCAGCATCAGAGATCACTTTTTCCTGGAACAATTCCCGGTTGCGTTGATACTCTTTATCAGCCCTGGTATATTCTGCTTCAGCCTGTGCCAGGCGGGCCTGGGCGCTGGCCAGGTTGGCCTTTTGTTGATTTAGGTTGGCCCTGGTGCGCTCCAGTGCTGATTGGAAATTATCAGGTCTGATTTTGATGAGCAGATCCTGTACTTTCACACTGTCACCTTCTTCCACATGCAGTTCTATGATCTCACCGGGAACATCCGGACTAATCTTCACCTCAACTTCCGGCTGGATCGATCCCGATGCACTGACCGTTTCGGTAATACTACCCATTTCAGATTTGGCCAGATTCACCTCAATTTGATTTCGGTTGTCCAGCATTCCGGTGGACTTGGCAATTACTATAGCTATCACCAGCACTACTACCACGCCGGCCAGAATATAGAGCAGTTTGTTGGATTTCTTTTTATTCATGGACTAAAAGTCGATCGGTTTACCCTGGTAAAAATCGAGTATTTTGGTCTTGAATATATAATCGTATTTGGTCCTTACCAAATCGGACCTGGCTCTGAACAGGTTATTTTGAGCTACCTGGTAGTCAACAAAATTCACTGCGCCCAAATTATACCGCTTCTCCGTTACCCGAAAACTTTCTTCCAGCGCCTCCACCTGTCTTTGAGAAGCCTCGTAGGCTTTGGAGGCTGCCAAGGCATCATTATAAGCTGTTTCGATGATCTGCCGGAGTTGGTTTCTGGTTTCCTGGGCGGTTATTTCCGCCTGAACCCTGTTGATGGTGGCCCGTTGCATATTGGACCGGGTAGCCAGGCCATTGAATATTGGGATTGACAGGTTAAAATTCAAAGCGCGGCTGATATTATCTGAAAACTGGTCCCAAACCCCGTTGTCCACCTGAAAGGAATTGGGATTAGGCGAAAACAATGTAATTGCCTGTGTAGGATCAGAGGACAAAAATCCCGCATTGGGAATTTCATCCGGTGGACCAAAGGATCCATCGAATTCAGTTGCGGGGTCGTTGGCATCCGAATAATTGGTAAACATATTGTATCCTACGCTTAGCGAAGGGTAAAAAGCCCCTTTGGCAATTTTTTCGCCTAAAGTGGAACTTTGCACTACCAGGTCGGCACTTTTAATTTCCGGCTGGGTTTGTTCTGCCGACTGATAAATATCGCTGATTGACAACACGCTGAATCCATAGTCTTCCGCATCCAGTTCAGGCACCACTACCTCCAGTTCCTCCGACGCCGGCATCTGCATCACCTGCTTGAGATTTAACAATGCCAGATTGAGGTTGTTTTCCGCATTGATTACCTCCAGTTCATTACTGGCCTTCTGGGATTGAAGATCCAGTACTTCTGAAATGGCCAGTGAGCCTGCTTCCACCAGCTTTTCAGTACGGCCCAACTGCTGATCGGTGGTGGCCAACTGCAATTCGGAAGTCTCCAGTAGCTCCTGATTGAAGATCACATTGGTATAAAAAGTCATTACATCCAGCACCACATCATTCTTGGATTTTTCCAGGTCCGATAAACTGGCTTCCAGGTCCAGCTTATTCTGTTTGATGGTATTTAGCTTTTGCATGCCACTGAAAATGGTAACCGAGCTACCTCCCTGGACTCCCATTGACTGAATTCTCTGGGTTCTGAAAAGGTTGGTGGTAGGATCGATGGAACGCCCCCAGTTTATCCCATATCCACCTCCAAAATTTAGAGTAGGATACATATCCGCCTTTGACCGGGTGAGGTTTACTTCTCCCAGTTCTACATCCAGTTCACTGCGTTGCACCCTCAGGTTATTGTCCAGGGCATATTCAAGACATTCGGAATAAGTCCAGGATCTTTCCTGTGCGAGGGTGTCAATGTTATCTAGTAGTAGCAGAGCTACCAATAAGGATACTATAAATTTCATAGTTTATAAATCGATGTCTGGTATGTATATAATGTCTTCTACCCAGCTAAGGGATTTAAGGTATTCCAGGGTGATCGGGTTCAATCCGGAGTCCATTTCAATAATATGACAGGCTATGTCGTTTTTACCTTTCCTGGATACTGTCATGGTGGCAATATTACAATCATCCTGGGTTAAAACACTGGATACGAAGGCAATTGTACCCTTGATATCCTTGGCGGTAATTATCAATGTATGTAGCCTGGCGCTAAAATTAGCGCTGTACCCGTTTACTTCCGCTATATTAATCATTCCCCCTCCCAGGCTCTCTCCCAGTACCTCAACCGCAGCTTCCTCGGACTCCAGCTTAATGCGAATGGTATTTGGATGATATAATGAGGCATTGGTAACCGATTTGAACTGATAGGTCAATCCCGCTTTCTTAGCGTGTTCAAAGGAATGCTTGATGCGATTATCATCCGTCTTGAAATCCAGCAAGCCAGCTACTACCGCCAGGTCACTGCCATGCCCCTGGTAAGTAGTGGCAAACGAATTGTAGAAGGTAACAATGGCATTTTTGGGTTTACTTCTCAACAGTCTTATGGTGGCCCTGGCAATACGCACCACCCCCGCTGTATGTGAACTGGACGGGCCGATCATGACCGGTCCGATCATGTCAAATACACTACTGCGTTCAACCATGGTACTATTTTCTGGGCAGTAAAATTAATTAGGATTGTAAATGATGTAAAACCTGTTCTTACCGGCGGTAATATAATTACATCGACCTATAATTCTGGGGATTGGTGACAGAATTTTACAAAGTAAGGGCGAAGGTAGAGGGCAGAGAGCAGAGAGCAGAGAGCAGAGAGCAGAGGGCAGAGGGCAAAGGGCATGGAGCAGAGAGTAGAGGGCAGAGGGCAGAGGGCAGAGAGCAGAGG
>JAUIKU010000175.1 GCA_030430675.1 Bacteroidia bacterium
GTGATACTTGGTTTTTCGAATAAAGCCAGGTGTACCACCACCAAACTTTACCTTAGCTGCTTAAATCTCGTTACAGTTGCGCAGCCTTACTGTAACCAGTAACTGTTGTCTGACACCGCTAGTTCCCAGCCCACAGTACCAAGGCCGGGTGCGATGATGGCCGGTGCCCATCTTATGGATCACCTGGTAATCCGATACTATACCGGATTAAGCTGCCATAGCGTAAGAATAATCTTCGCCATTCATAGGTCGGGACTATCTTTCAAGGCTCTCACCCCATGAGCCTGCATGCTTACATACGCATTTATGCCTCCTGTCAAGTCCAGTCGGCCCCAGTTCACGCCATAGGCATGAAATTTCAAAGAACAACTTCCAAGCCCTCTGTTCCATGCCCTCTGTTCCATGCCCTCTGCTCCATGCCCTCTGCTCCATGCCCTCTGCTCCAAGCCCTCAACAAATATACCGCTTTTTAACCGCGGTTCTGCTAAATAATAAGCAAATACCATACTAAGCCCTTTTTATGACAGAAAGTCAGCCTTCCCGCTTGTCCAGGCCTGCTTTGGAGGTTAATATTGCATTTGGCTGGTTATGCAACTACCGGTGACCATTTCATTACAACGCAACTACCTATATGAGAAAGCCATTAATGTTCTTCTTTTTCCTCTTTTCTTCCCCCTGTCTGGCACAGGATTCCAACTTTGGCAATTGGATGATCTACTTCGGTAACAAAAAGATCAACGATAAGTTCAACTGGCACCACGAAGTGCAGTACCGTAATTACGATTTTGTGGGTGACCTAGAACAGCTGTTGCTGCGCACCGGGTTGGGGTATAACCTGTCCGAAGATAACAACAACATCCTGTTGGGTTATGGCTATATCCTCAGCGAAAACTATCTGGATGATTCCGATGAAAAAGTTAGCGTCAATGAGCACCGAATCTACCAGCAGTTCATTACCCGGCAAAATTTCAACCGGGTGTATATCCAGCACCGCTACCGCTTCGAACAGCGATTTGTGGAGAGTGATTTCAAGCTGCGCTTCCGGTATTTTCTGGCTTTCAACGTGCCGCTCAATAACCCAACCATGGAAGATAAAACCTTCTACGGCTCAGCTTACAATGAGATTTTTCTAAATACCAAGGACAATGTTTTTGACCGCAACCGTCTGTACCTTGGTATGGGCTACCGGCTGAACAAAACCTTTCGCTTCGAACTGGGCTACATGAATCAATTCTTTTCCAATGGGGATCGGGACCAGCTGAATATGATCATGTTTGCAAGCTTTTAAAAGCAGCAAGAGGGAACAGAGAGGAGCATACAGGGGCTGTTGCTACGCACGCCACACTGTTGCTAAAAATTAAATCCCGCCTTACAGCGGGATCCAATTCTAACTCTTAATCCTTGCCCTGCCTACCGGCAGACTTAATCACTACCCATAGGCAGCCCCAATTGTTAATTGTTAATTGTTAATTGTCAATTGATAAGATTATTCACTCCACGGCGGTACAATACCATTGGCCCGGGCGTAGGCAATCAGTTGTCCCAGGTGCTCGTTGCAGTGGGATTGAGCGATCAAGATAGCGGTCATGGTAGTGTACTCTCCCGGGAACGGAAATTCCACTTTGTCTCCCATGGCTCCGTCGTCTACCCCTTTGATGGCCCCCAATACGAATTCGGTGGAATTCTTAAGGGCTGCCTGGCAGTCTGCCTTGGTTTTGAGCTTGGATTCCATCTCCATGGGATTAACCCCGTCGGGCATGGTAGCACCTAACTTGGATCCGAAAAAGTAGTTGGCGGATACCACGTGGGCAATTACCCCCGCCACGTCCCGTACCCCTTCACCGGGAGCCCAGCTGTATTTATCCTCAGGGAAAGCTTCCGCCAGTTGGCTGATGCGGTCTGAAGCAAAAGTGATCATACCGCTGGTTTCTTGCTGCAACTGCTGTGCAAATACGGTGCTGCTTACCAGCAGCGCGCAAATTGTCAAGATTTTTTTCATGTGTCTAGAGTTTGATGTTTACTTAATTTCGAACGGATATGGGCACAGATAGTTGCATTTACCATTTGGGCCGATAAACGCCGTCTTGCACAATCCACCATATCATCTTTCTCATTATTTTGAATTAGATGGGGATTGTCTAACTTCGTCGGAACTTTTTTTAAAATCATCAGATAATGAGAGACTTTTTCCAGTTGACCCTACTATGCCTATTGTTTACCTCCTGCTCCGGCGTTAAGGTGCTGGATGCCTGGCAGAGCGACGAAACCAACGCCATTAAGGATCATCAAATACTGGTGATTGCCAGAGCGGATAATCAGTTGGCCAGGGTGTCCTTCGAGCAGGAGATTGCCAAAAAAGCCCGGGCCGCTGGGTTTAGTGCCATAGAAAGCCATAAACAGTTCCCCGGCCACAATCCGGATCATAAACTCTCCGAAGAGGAAATAAAAGAGGTGAAAAAGAAAATCGAAGACGCCGGTTTTGAGGGAGTGATTGTCACGGTATTGAAAGATCTGGAGACTACCTCCCGGGTCACTGAAGATGGTGGGTACACTACCGGTGGCTACACCGGGGGTCCCTACATGTCTTATTACCCCGGGTATTACGGAGGGTTTTACGGCTACTATGGCAACGCCATGTCCTATGCTACCTATGGTAATTATGTGCCCACCACCATAACCACGCAAACATCAAAAACCTACATACTGGAGACCGTGGTGTACGATCTTTCGCTGCCGGAGGATAAGGAACTGGTGGCGGTGGTAACCTCCAAAATGGAAAACCCCCAGCATGTGGAAACCACCGCAAAGCAATACGCTCAGGCGGTGGCCAAGGCTCTGAAGAAGTAGTGAGATGAATGGCTATCGTTATTTACTGCTTCTGTGGTGTGCCCTGTTGGCCGGCCTGGTGCAGGCGCAGGATACGGTGGTTTACAAACAGATCGACACAGTTGAGTTATCCCTGGAGGTGTACTATCCTCCGCTATTTGATACCACCAATACCCACCCTGCCATAATATTTTTCTTTGGAGGGGGCTGGCGTGGAGGAAATCGCAGTCACTTCGTTCATCATGCCCGCTACTTTTCCCAACGGGGCTTAATATGTTTTCTGGCGGATTATCGCACCTGGAACCAGCATCAGGTAGCACCTTTCGAATGTCTCAAAGATGCTAAATCTGCCATCCGCTACCTGAGGACACATGCCGCCGATTTCCATATAGATCCCGATAAGCTCATTGCTTCCGGTGGATCTGCCGGGGGGCATCTGGCCGCTGCTACCGCACTGGTATCAGGTTTTGAGCATGCGGATGATGATCTATCGGTCAGTTGTGTTCCCAATGCCCTGGTATTGTACAATCCGGTAGTAGACAACGGGCCTGGAGGTTATGGCTACGAGAGGGTTTCCGAAGCCTACAAGGCTTTTTCTCCCCTGCATAACTTGAGAATGGGAACTCCGCCCACCATTTTCTTTCTGGGGACCGAAGATCGCCTGATACCGGTGGAAACTGCTGAATACTATTGCACGGTTATGAAGAAAATAGGCAGTACTTGCGAGTTAAAGCTTTATCAGGGAGAAGGTCACGGCTTTTTCAACTACCGAAATTTCGATAATTACCGGCAAACGGTACTGGAAACCGACGCATTTTTACAATCACTGGGATATTTGGGGACTTCCCCTGTAATTGACATAGATTGACTTTTAAAAGTTATCCGCGTCAATAATCCAATTGGTAAAAATTATTGATAAATTTGAACTATACCAATAGTTGTCGGAACGATAAATTTGGAAATTTCTAAGTATTCTAATTATATTGGCTGACTGCTAAATCGATTGCAATGCCGCTTTTCATGGATGTACATAAGGGCTCGGGATTTACCCTGGAGGAGGTAAAGAGGGGACATTTAGCTGATCTTGAGGTACAGAGAAAATACGGAGTTAGATACGTTCAATACTGGGTGAATGACTCCGCTGGTATGGTATTTTGTCTGATAGAGGGCCCAAGCAAGGAAGCATGTGAGAAAGTGCACCAGGAAGCCCATGGTAATATCGCCTGTAATATCATTCAGGTGGAAAAAGGTGATTACGAATTGCTAATGGGGGTTTCCACGGTGGATGAGTATGATTTGTCGCATGATTTGGAGGGTGATATCGATCCCGGATACAGGGTTTTTATTTCAATTAGCTTTCTGGGACCAGAAAAATTGCTGATTGAACCCCAATTTATGGCCGGGAAGATACTCAGGGAACAGGGTGGCCGTGAGATCATTCATCCCGGGAGGGAGATCATGGGTGTATTTAATTCCTGTAAAAAAGCCATACATTGTGTAAAGGCTGTGCAGTCTACGCTAAATAACTTCCTGGAGCAGGCACAACTATCGCAAAGGGTAGAGTTCAGAATGGCGGTAGCAGCCGGCGAACCTGTAACGGAGAATGATGGCCTTTTTAGCGGCGACTGAATACTTTGGCTGGCAGGAACAAGATTTTATTATCATCCTTGGTCAAGGATCTGTTTTTTGGAACGGACATCCCTAAAAAGTCTTTTGACGAAATGTTCAAGACGCTTACTCCTTCAGATGAAAAATTACTGACCAGGATAATGGAGGTGGCGGAGCAGCGACTAAATGATGAAGAGTTTTCCGTCTCCAGCCTCAGCAAGGAGGTAGGTATGAGCAGACCCCAGCTTTACCGAAAGGTATTGAGCCTAACCGAGATCTCACCCAATGAACTGATACGGGAATTACGACTCAAAAAGGCGGAAAAACTAATGCGCAGAAAAGACCAGAATATTTCAGAGATTGCCCTGGAAGTGGGATTTAGCAATCCTTCCTATTTTGCTAAGTGTTTTTCCGAACGTTTCGGAGCACTGCCTTCGCAGTATCTTGCGTAAAGCAACAAATTCAAGCAACAACTAAGGAGCATCAAGTACCACCAGGTACCAACTGCGAACTGCCAACTCAAAGGAGCTAATCTCCACCAGAATTTCAGGATAAAACCCCAGTGACCACATTTCCATGTACATCCGTCAGCCGGTAGCGTCTGCCCTGGTGTTTGAAGGTGAACAATTCGTGATCAATGCCCAGAATGTGCATAATGGTAGCCTGGAAATCGTGTACATGAACCGGGTTTTCCACAGGACTAAAACCAAAATCATCAGAAACACCGTAACTAACCCCTGGTTTTACCCCTGCTCCTGCCATCCATAAGGTAAATACGTAGGGATGGTGGTCTCTGCCCCAATTCCTATAGTCTTCAATTTTACCCTGAAGGAACGGTGTGCGGCCAAATTCTCCACCCCAGATTACCAGAGTATCGTCCAGCATTCCCCGTTGCTTCAGATCCTTGATCAGGGCAGCACTGGGTGCATCGGTATCCTTACACTGAACTTGTAACTGATAGTTTAGGTTGCGGTGCTGGTCCCATCCGGCGTGCATGCATTGCACAAAGCGCACCCCTCGCTCCGCTAGCCGACGGGCCATTAAACAGTTATAGGCGAAACTGCCTTTGCGGTGGACATCCGGTCCATACATATCCAAAATGTGTTGTGGCTCCCGGGAAAAATCAGTCAGTTCAGGAACACTCATTTGCATCTTGTACGCCATTTCGTACTGGGAGATGCGGGTAACTATTTCCGGATCGCCATATTCCGATAAATTGATCTGGTTGAGCTTTTCCAGGTCATCCAATAGTTCCCGCCGCACCTGTCTGGTCATTCCATCGGGGTTTTTCAGGTACAGCACCGGATCGCCGCCACCCCTGAATTTTACTCCCTGGAACCTGGTGGGCAGAAATCCGCTGCCCCAGTAGTAGTCATAAAATATTTGTCCACAGCTGGCCTCTTTGTCCCTGGAGGTCATGGCCACAAATGCCGGCAGGTCCGCGGAAGTGCTTCCCAGTCCATAGGTTAACCACGATCCCATACTGGGCCGGCCCGGTTGCTCAGAACCGGTCAGAAAGAAAGTTATAGCGGGAGCATGGTTGACCGATTCTGTGTACATGGATTTAATAAAACAAAGGTCATCGGCGATCTTTGCTGTCTCCGGCATCAGGTCCGATACCCAGGCGCCGCTTTGCCCGTATTGCGCGAATTTACCCCGGGGTGAAATTAGCGGTCGGTTTTGCTGTTTCCCGGTCATGGTGGAAAACCGCTTGCCTGCTACCAGGTTATCCGGTATTTGTTTGCCGTGCCACTTTTCCAGGGTGGGTTTGTAATCGAACAGATCCACGTGAGATGGGGCACCGTTTTGAAAAAGATAGATGATCCTTTTCGCCTTGGGTGCAAAATGCGGCAGGCTTAAAGTATTTCCGGATTGCAGATTGCTTAGTGCCCTTCCTGCCGCTACTCCCGGATGTATCAGTGAGCCTAAAGCTGCCAGTCCGATTCCCTGGGCTGTTTTACTAAAAAAACTCCTCCTGGTCATGGATGCTTTTAACTGTTCAATGGGATGCATGGTCATTGTCTGGTTAAAGTTTCGTCGAGGTTCAATAGCAGGGAGCAAATAGCCGTATAAGCCGCATGGTCGGCGGTATTGAGCCCGGTGGGCAGGGGAAACTCTCCTACGGTCACCAAGGCCTTGGCATCTTCCGGCGAACCTGCATATTGGTGCTTTAGCTCCTTTAGGCGACCGCTGAGAATGGCCAGCTCGTTGGCTTGCGGTAAGCGTGAGGTAGCCAGCTCGAAGGCCAGCTTCAGTCTTAGATCGTCTGTAGATCCTTCCTGCAATACCCTGGTGGCCATTACCCTGGCGGCTTCCACAAAGGTAATGTCGTTCAGTGTGGTAAGCGCATGTATTGGGGTGTTGGTATTGGAAGCCTTTACCGAGCAGGTCTGACGGGAGGCATTGTCGAAGAGCATGGTTGGGCCCACAATTCGTCGCCAGAAAGTGTACAGGGTTCTTCGGTACAGGGCGTCGCCATGATCCTGTTTATAGGAGATCTTGCCAAAAGTGGCTTCTTCCCAAATGCCTGCCGGTTGGTATGGTTTCACGGGAGGGCCTCCGATGGAATCCACCAAGAGTCCGCTGACCAAAAGCGCCTGGTCTCGCAGCATCCAGGCAGGCCATCGACCACGGTAAGCCCTGGCCAGATATTTGTTTTCAGGATCTGTTTCCAATAGTTCCGGGGTTACTTTGGATGACTGTCGGTAACTGGCGCTCATTACTATCTTCTTGAAAAGCTTCTTAAGGTCCCAGCCGCTTTCCATAAAATCAACTGCCAGCCAGTCCAGCAGCTCCGGATGTGTGGGTAACGCACCCTGTACGCCGAAATCTTCCACGGTTTTTACAATTCCATTGCCGAAAAAATACTGCCAGTACCTGTTAACTGTAACCCTGGCCGTCAGGGGATGATGGTCTGATACCAGCCATTTTGCCAGCGCCAGGCGATTGTTTGCATCCTCCGGAGCAAGCGGAGGTAATATTTCAGGCACGTTTCTGGTAACCTCCTGTGCCAATGGCTTATTGTATATCCCCCGGTCCAGGATAAAGGTTTTCCGGGGGAGGTCCACCTGGTCCATTACCATTACCTGCAGGTTGTCAGCAGACTGTTGGTCTCGTTTCCGCTTAGCTTCCTTCAGTTCCTTTAGCAAAGCGGAATATACCTGATCCCGGTCCCGGTAATAATTCTCCAAAAGACCTATATAATAAGGATTTCTCTGATTAGGGGTATAACCCAGGGCATACAGGTTGTCGCCGTCAAGATCGACCGCGGCTTTCGATTCCGCTGCGGGCTGACCGGGATCTCTGGGGAATTTTTCCAGCTCCTTATTAGCTACCTGTGTGGAGATCTTATCGACGTAGTCCTGTAATTCTGCCACCTTTTGCAGTTTTTCCGGTGGGCTCAGATCCAGAATGGGCTTAACCCTGCCGGTATAACCTATACCTTCCTCACTGGTTTGATTGAAATAGTCATACAATTGATAGTATTCCTTTTGGGAGATGGCATCAAATTTATGATCATGACAACGACTGCAGTTCATGGTAAGCCCCAGCCAGGTTGTGCTCATGGTCTCAACCCGGTCAAATACATTTTCCACCCTGGTCTCTTCCGGGATCCTCCCACCTTCGCCATTGTACATGTGATTTCGGTTGAATGCGGTGGCCAGCACATTGTTTGTGGTGGCCTGTGGCAGCAGATCACCCGCCAATTGTTGTATGGTGAACTGGTCATAGGGCATGTTGTGGTTGAATGCATCGATCACCCAGTCCCGCCAGGGCCACATATTTCTCACAGGGTCGCCCTGAAATCCATTGGTATCCGCATAGCGGGCTACATTCAGCCATTCCCAGCACCAGCGCTCGCCATATTCGGGAGAGGCCATTAGTCGGTCAACCAATTTTTCATAAGCATTCACACTGGAGTCCTGCAGGAATTCCTGGATCTCCGTCAAAGTAGGAGGGAGGCCGGTAAGATCAAAACTCAACCTGCGAATCAGCGTTCGTTTATCTGCCTCCTCAGAGGGCGGCAAACCCAATGACTCGAGTTTTGCCAATACGAAGAAATCGATCTGGTTCCGGGGCCAGCTGGTTTGATCAACTTCGGGAAGCACAGATTTAACCGGTGGAATGTAGGCCCAGTGTTTCTTCCATTCTGCCCCCTGTTCAATCCATTTAATCAGCAGTGCCTTTTCTTCGGCAGTCAATGAAAGCTTAGACTCAGGAGGTGGCATCATATGCTCCTGGTTTTGAGACAGAATACGTTCTACCAGTACACTGTGGCCAGGTTTACCGGGAACCACCGCGTACTGTTCAGATTGGTTAAGTCTGGCCATGGCCGCAGTCTGCTGGTCCAGCCGAAGATCGCCCTTGCGGGCATTTTCATCGGGGCCGTGGCAGGGATAGCACCGGTCGGACAAGATAGGACGGATGTGGAAGTTGAAGTCTACCTGCAGGGGAAGTTGACGGTATGCCTCAGCAACATCATCCGGCATTTGACGGGTACAGGAGAAGGCAAGCAGCAGGTAACTGGCTACTAGAAGGCCGCGGAAGTTCAGGAAACCAGCTACGTTCATAGAATAAATTTAAAAAAAATGAACGAAGTGCTAAGATTCAGGCTTAACCATTTCTTAACACCAGCCCCCTATTTTTCCGTCTAATGTTAAGTAATTGATAACAATCTGTTCAGAAACCGGTTTTAAGCGATTTTGGATATTCGAATTCTTAAATTACCGGAGATCATCATTAATTAAAACAGCACCAGTTATTTAACTGCCTAGTATGGACACATTTTATCTATTGTTGGTAGTGCTGATGCTGGGACTGGCAGTTTTTGATCTGGTAGTAGGTGTGTCGAATGATGCGGTGAATTTCCTGACCTCCGCGGTTGGATCCCGGGCCGCTGCTTTCCGGTCCATCATGCTGGTGGCCTCATTGGGTGTTTTGGTGGGGGCGGTCTCATCGGGGGGCATGATGGAGATAGCACGGAAGGGAATATTCAACCCGGCGTTTTTCTCCTTTAGTGATGTGGTATTCATCTACATTGTGGTGATGCTTTCCGACATTTTTTTGTTGGACCTGTTCAATTCTCTGAAGCTGCCCACCTCCACCACTATTTCTATTGTCTTTGAACTGCTAGGTGCCTCCCTGGCCATATCATTCCTGAAGGTATATGGTGATAACTTGCCGGTTTCGGAATGGTTGGAATACATAAATACCAGTAAGGCCCTGGAGATGATCGTGGCCATTTTTCTCTCTGTGGCAGTGGCCTTTTTGGTTGGGTGGTTGGTACAATACCTGCTGCGGGCTGCGGTAACTTTCGATTATAAGCGCTACATGAAATACGGAGGTTCCGTATTTGGTGGTATCTCCATCTTTATTGTGGTCAACTTTATTATCAATGTGGGATTTAAAAACTCTCCGCTAAAAGCCACACCCATTATCCAGTTTCTCAGTTATCACCAGTCGTTGGTATTTTTTGGAACGTTTATTCCTACCACCCTGTACCTTTATCTGAAAGCGCAGGACCCGAAATTTGATACCTTTAAAGTGGTGACCATGATAGGTACTTTTGCCTTGGCCATGGCATTTGCCAGTAATGACCTGGTTAATTTTATTGGGGTCCCACTGGCCGGATTGGAAGCCTATGCACACTGGAATGGCTCGGGGATTGGGGCAGCAGACTATCATATGAATGTTTTCAGTGAGCCTGCTGTCCAGACCAATTTTACTCCGGTGTTCCTGCTCACCGCCGGTATTATTATGATCCTCACCTTGTGGTGGTCAAAAAAAGCCCGCAATGTGATACAGACCACCGTGGATTTGAGCCGCCAGTCAGAGGGAGTGGAAAGATTTAGCGGCAATGAGCTTTCACGCAACCTGGTGAGATTGGTAAGTTACCTGGCAGATTTGGTCAACAAAATGATTCCCCAGTCCATCAACCTGGCATTACAGCGAAGGTACGCGATTAAGAAAGAAAGCAATGACATCGGTAGGGATCAAAAACTGGTCCCTGCCTTCGATATGGTGAGAGCATCGGTAAACCTCATGGTTGCCGCCAGCCTGATCTCATTAGGCACCAGCCTCAAGTTACCTCTTTCCACCACTTATGTTTCGTTTATGGTGGTCATGGGCACTTCATTAGCAGATCGCGCCTGGAACCGAGACAGTGCGGTTTATCGG